>JAPHTA010000310.1 GCA_026196475.1 Sedimenticola sp. | reverse complement strand
CGGGGGGGCCGTTGCCGGAACGGCTACTGCCGGTACCGCTGCACCCCGTCCGGCTGCGCCAACGGGGCTATAATCAATCGCTTGAACTGGCCAGGCCACTGGCCAGACGGCTCGGTATCGCGCTGGAGCAAAACAGCTGCCACCGGGTGCTGGATACCCGGCCCCAGGCCGATCTGCCAAGGCGCCAGCGCCTGCATAATCTGCAACGGGCCTTCCGCCTGAGCCACCCGCCGGAGGCCCGGCACATAGCGCTGGTGGACGACGTGGTCACCACCGGCAGCACGGTAAACGAACTGGCCCGTCTGTTACTTCGGGCCGGTGTGCAGCGGGTCGATGTCTGGGCCGTCGCCCGAACGCCCTGAACAAGGGATCCCGGCTGCGCTTCGCTTGCCGTACATCATGTTGCAGCCTCCCGCTTTACCTATAATGGAGTCAGGTGGCCACCTGTTCAGAACCACCGCCCAACCCCGAAAGAACAACAGCAAGGAGAGTGCCATGCTTGGAGAAATGCACGATATCCTCCACGAGTTTCCGAACCTGGAGGAGACCATCAAACAGCTGCACGAAAAGGACCCCGAGTTTGCCCGGCTGATGGACCAGCACGACACGCTGGATAACGAAATCCGCGAACTGGAGGAGCTGAATCAGCCGATCGACGACCTGGAAATGGAGGAGATGAAGAAGAGACGCGCCCTGTTCAAGGACCAGATCTACCAGTACCTCAGGGCAAACAAGTAAACGACGGTTCTGCACAGACCATCGCAAACCCGTCCGGCCATGCCCAAGGGATTCCAGCCGGTGCCGGAGGGGTGGACGTATTTCTCACCGGAGAGGCATGAATGGCCGGCAGAGGCATGGATATTACCCCCTTTAAACAGGTAGAATCCCAGGCTCTTTCAGACCACCAGACCGTAACCAGAAGAGTCCCATGCCACAACTGAAGCTCGGAATCCCCAAGGGCAGCCTTGAAGCCGCCACCCTGTCTCTGTTCAAGCAGGCCGACTGGCACATCTCGCCACGCTCCCGCAACTACTTCCCCTCGATCAACGATCCCGACATCAGCTGTGCGCTGGTACGCTCCCAGGAGATGGCACCCTACGTGGCCAACGGCACCCTGGACCTGGGGTTGACCGGCCACGACTGGATTCTCGAAACCGAGTCGGAGAACGAGGTCGAGGAGATCTGCGAGTTGGTCTATTCGAAAAGTTCTGACCAGCCCTGCCGCTGGGTGCTGGTGGTACCGAAAGATTCACCGATCCAGCGCGTTGAAGACCTGGAGGGGAAGAAGATCTCCACTGAGCTGGTCTCCTTCACCAAGCGCTACCTGGCGGACAAAGGCATCAATGCCAAGGTGGAGTTCTCCTGGGGTGCCACCGAGGCGAAAGTGGTGGAAGGACTGGTCGACGCGGTGGTGGAGATCACCGAAACCGGCAGCACTATCCGCGCTCACGGACTGCGCATCGTGTGTGACATCCTGCACACCGAGACCCGTCTGATCGCCAACCGGGAGGCGATGCAGGATCCGTGGAAACGGGCCAAGATCGACCAGATCGCCACCCTGCTGCAGGCCGCCCTGCGGGCACGCAAGAAGGTGGCCCTGAAGATGAACGTGCCGGCGGATCAGCTGGAGCAGGTGGTCGGGATGCTGCCCAGCCTGCATGCACCCACTGTCAGCCACCTGTTCGACCAGGAGTGGCTGGCGGTGGAGACGGTGGTCAACATGGGTGAGGTGCGGGACCTGATCCCCAGGCTCAAGGCCGCCGGGGCGGAAGGCATCCTGGAGTACGAACTGCGCAAGATGGTCTAGCGCTCGTTCAGCCACGCCCCCACCGCCTGCGGCACCTGGGACTGGGCCCGGGCGCTGACGTAGATACCGATATGGCCGACCGGAAACGCCAGTTCACTGTAATCTGAACTGCCGGTACGGCCACGCAGGGCGGTGGAAGCGGCTGGTGGTACCAGGTGATCTTTTTCCGCGTAGATATTCAACAGCGGACAACGGATACGCTCCAGCTCCACCCGCTGACCACCCAGTTCCACCTCACCCCGGATCAGCCCGTTCTGCTGGTAGAACTGCTTGATGAACTGGCGGAACGCCTCGCCCGCCTGGTCAGGACTGTCAAAGATCCACTGCTCCATGCGCAGGAAGTTGGCCAGTGCCTCGTCGTCCTGCAAACGCTCCAGCGTATCCACGTACTTGCGCCCGCCCAGGCTGAACGGCTTCAGGGAGAGAAAGGTCCAGTTAAGCAGCTCGCCAGGGATATTGCCCTCGGTATCCACCAGCAGGTCCACGTCCAGGTGCTGGACCCAGGCGCTGAGCATGTTGTCCGGGGTCTTGAAGTCGACCGGTGTCACCATGGTGACCAGGTTGCGCACCCGCTCCGGATGCAGCGCGCCGTAGCAGAGGCTCAGCACGCCCCCCTGGCAGATGCCGAGCAGGTTGACCTGCTCAACGTCATGTTCCTGGCAGAGCCGGTCGACGCAGCGGTCGATATAGCCGTTGACGTAGTCATCCAGGGTAAGAAAACGATCGGCGCTGTCGGGATAACCCCAGTCGATCAGGTAGACCGGCTGGCCGGCATCCAGCAGCTGCCGGATCATGGAACGATCCGCCTGCAGGTCGGTTACGTAGGGACGGTTAACCAGGGCGTAGACCATCAGCAGCGGCACCGGGTTCAGGTCAACCTTCGCCGACGGGTCCGGCAGGTAACGGTACAGGGTCAGCTTGTCCTCACGGTAGACCACCTCGCGCGGCGTGACTCCCCTGGATATCTCACCGGCGGCGCACAGACGCTCCATGACGGACCGCAGCCGGTCGCCGTAGGCCTCCATCTCTTCACCCAGACGGGCAATATCGAGATCAACCGGTGGCACCCTTGCCTCCTCGTCTCTTCGATGCCTTCCCCCCTTTGCGGGGAGGCGACGCTGGAAAATCACCACGCACAGCGGACTCTGCCCTGGCCAGGGCCTCCTGCAGCGCCTTGATCGACTGCCGGTCCTGGTGCGCCCGCTGTTCCAGGTTGCGAAAATCCCGGGAGCCGGGCATGCCGATGAGACGCAGCGCATCATCCATCATGATCCGCATCTGCTGCTTGACCGCCATCTGGCTGTTGATCAGTTCAGCGTAGAGCCGAACGTAGGATTCGCTCATTGCCTGCTCGGTATAGACCGACTCGCAGGTACTGCTCCAGAGTGCATACAACTGCTGCGCCGAGCCGATTCGCTCGTTCCGACCGTCCATCTCCGACACCTCTTTCTGCAAGCGCCGCACCGCCGTCTGCCCGAGATCCAGAAACAGCCGCTCGTAGGCCCGCCGCGCCCTCTGGTAGTCCAGCATGCGCCGGACCAGCTCGCGCTGCTGTGCCTGGCCACGATGCCCCAGGCTGAGACCGGGCAGATCAAACAGCCTCTTGAGATAGGCCTCCGAGTTCTCCGTCACCTGCTCCGAAAGCATCGCTTCCGGTACCGGGTTCATGCTGCCGGTGATTCCGGCAATAATCCCACGCAGATCGGAGAAGGTCTTCTGAATGGCGCCGTCCCAGTCGAACGTTTCGCTCTCTTCCTGGCCGGCCCGGGTGAACAGCTCGGCGAGCTGGAACAGTTGCCGCCCCTGGGCCAGCATCCGCTCCAGCATCTCCCGTACCAGCAACGGAGTATCCGGCTGCAACTGCCGCCACCACTGGTCGAGCACCGCCTGCCAGGGATCGACAGCCGCACTCGCCGCCGACTCCGCTTCGGCATCGGCTTCACCGGAGGATGAGGCCGCCGAGAGACGCTCCCAGAACTGTCGCTGCGCGGTCAGCCAATCTTCGCCAAACACCCCGCCCTCTCCCATCTATGATTAATCCACGAGTGGTTGTGAGCCAGAATGGTAGCACGCAACACAATGTGGTGCGGTGCAGCATTTTGCATTACACTGACCCTCCCTAGTGGTACAGATCAAGACCCGGGCACCGGCGAGGTGCCATTCAAGGGGTGAGCTGCAGACCGGTTCGGCAGCCTGCGGCCCCCGCCCATGACAGAACACAGGTAATGCATATGAGTGATAACATCGTAATCGTCGCGGCAGGCAGAACCGCAATCGGCAGCTTCTCCGGCAAACTCTCCGGCATCCCGGCCAGCGAACTGGGCGCCAGGGTCATCGCGGGCCTCCTTGAACGTACCAAGCTCTCCCCCGACCAGGTTGACGAAGTGATCCTCGGCCAGGTCCTTACCGCTGGCTGCGGGCAGAACCCGGCCCGCCAGGCGACTCTGGGCGCCGGCCTGCCACAGAGCGTGCCGGCAATGACCATCAACAAGGTCTGCGGCAGCGGGCTGAAAGCGGTGCACCTGGCAATGCAGGCGGTGGCCTGCGGTGATGCGGACATCGTGATTGCCGGCGGCCAGGAGAACATGAGCCTGGCGCCGCACGTGGTGCCCGGTTCCCGCAAGGGTCAGGCGATGGGTGACTGGAAACTGAAGGACAGCATGATCGTGGATGGCCTGTGGGATGCCTTCAACCAGTACCACATGGGCATGACCGCCGAGAACGTTGCCAAACAGTTCAAGCTGAGCCGCGAGGCGCAGGACCAGTTTGCAGCCGCTTCGCAGCAGAAAGCAGAAGCGGCACAGAAGGCGAAACGCTTCCAGGATGAGATCATCCCGGTGGAGGTACCACAGCGCAAGGGGGATCCGATCGTCTTTGACGAGGATGAGTTCCCCCGTCATGGCACTACCGCCGAAACCCTGGGCAAACTGCGCCCGGCCTTCGACCGGGAGGGCAGTGTCACCGCCGGCAACGCCTCCGGCATCAACGACGGTGCGGCGGCCGTGCTGGTAATGAAAGAGAGCAAGGCACAGGAACTGGGGCTGACCCCGATGGCCCGTATCAAGGCATTCGCCGCCAGTGGCGTTGATCCCGCGATCATGGGTACCGGCCCGATCCCGGCCTCCACCCGCTGCCTGGAGAAGGCCGGCTGGTCGGTAAGCGACCTGGACCTGGTGGAAGCCAACGAGGCGTTTGCGGCCCAGGCCATGTCGGTCAACCAGGAGATGGGCTGGGATCCGGAGAAGATCAACGTCAACGGTGGCGCCATCGCCCTGGGCCACCCGATCGGCGCATCCGGGGCCCGGATCCTGGTCTCCCTGTTGCACGAAATGGGCCGGCGCGACGCCAAGAAGGGCCTGGCCACGCTCTGCATCGGTGGCGGCATGGGTGTTGCCCTGGCGGTAGAGCGCGACTGATATAGCCACTGCGCAGGCAAAGGCCGGCCCCGGGGGCCGGCCTTTTTTGTCTCCGGCTGCTGGAAAGCACGATGAAAGAGTTTTCCCTTTGCCAATATTCCCGGGTAAACTGTACCGGAAGTTGGCGTTTTACTTGAGGATACAACTCCATGTCCAGCAGCAGAATCGTAAAAAAGTACCCCAACCGCCGCCTCTACGATACCGAACTTAGCCGCTATATCACGCTAAGCGATATCCGGGAGCTGGTGATGAACGGTACCGATTTTCAGGTGGTTGACACCAACACCAACGAAGATCTTACCCGCGCCATTCTGCTACAGATCATGCTTGATGAGGAGACCGGCGGTGAACCGCTGTTCAGCGCCAAGATGCTGTCCCAGATCATCCGCTTCTACGGCGGCACGGTGCAGGGAATCCTGGCCCGCTACCTGGAAGAGAGCCTGAGCATGTTTGTTCAGCAACAGGAACAGCTCAACAACACCGTTGGCAGTGACCCGATGAAGGCGATGACCAGCATGGCCGAGCAGAACATGAAGATCTGGTCGGAGATGCAGAAAAACTTCTTCAAGGCGGCCGGCCTCGCCAGCGCCAGCGACCGCGAGCGCGAGCGCACCAACAAAAAAGAGTAAACCCACCCCCAACCGACTGCAATCACTAGCCCGCGCGCCATCTTGTGCGCCGCACAACTTTTTTCTCCCCCAGGCTTGACACACTGCAGCAATGCCGATATGCTGCACTGCAATATTGATGCAACGCACAAATTGCGGAGTGGACGCCATGAAAGACCCCAAAGCCAATCTTGACCTTATCCGGGAGTTCGGTATCAACGGGTACGAGAGTGTCCGCTCGCTGGCCGAGATCAACCTTCGGACCTGGGAAAAACTGGTCGAGAGGCAGATGGACACCTTCAACCTGCTGCTCGATACCGGTATCGAGCAGGTCAGCGCCGCCGGCAATACCCAGGATGTCAGCCAGCTGCTGAACAACCAGGTCGCACTCGGCAAGGCGCTGGGCGAAAACTTCGCCAGCAAGAGTCGCGAAGCGGTGGATCTGGCCACCGAAGCAGGCAACGAGTACCGCAACTGGCTGGAGAACGGCATCAGCACCTTCAACAGCAAGGTGACCGAAGCCGCAAACGAGGCGTTGAAAAACAGTTAATTCAAGGTCCGGCGCTGCGGCGACGGCCAGAAAGTCCTGGCAGCCAGACTGCTCCAGGCAGAGATCCTCCTCTCTCTGAACAGTGCATAGAGAGATTTTCGCCCGGCACCCCGCCGGGCATTTTTTTGTCCAGGGATGGACTTATGCCGCGGAGGCCAGGGATGGCCATGAGCGGCGTTGCCAGGGTTGACCGGCAGCGGCGCTGCCAGGAAAAAAGGCGGTAGGATGGGTGGAGCGAAGCGCAACCCATCAACCGGACCAGGGCATAGGATGGGTTTCGTCGTGCCGACTCCATCCACCCTACCGGTCTTGCGCGCTTCTATTATGATTTTCCGCTATACATTCCCACGCAGAGCGTGGGAACGAGGAGATCAGGATAATAGCGACTGCAGAGATATCTCGCCCCGCCAGTGTCTTCATACCCCAATTACCTAGTGGTTTACTGGGTAATAGATTGTTCTATCATCTTCGTCAGGCTGCTGTTGGAGCAGCACAGAGCCCGCCAACGAGGCGGACCATACTCTAATAACGCCCCCGGAGCCGATCACCAGAATGGTATTCCGGGTGGTTTTGGTAATTTGGGAGGCGATGTATGACAAAACCGATGCATGATACCCCGATGCTGGATCAGCTGGAGGGGGGGCCTTGGCCCAGCTTCGTAACCGGCCTCAAGGCCCTGGCCAAGAACAACGACATGATGGTTGACCTGCTGGGTCAGCTGGAGACCTCCTACGAGACCCGCAAGGGCTACTGGAAGGGCGGTACGGTCGGTGTCATCGGTTACGGCGGCGGGATTATTCCCCGTTTCACCGAACTGAAGGACGCGAACAACAAGCCGCTGTTCCCGGCGGCAGCGGAGTTCCACACCCTGCGCGTAATCCCGCCCCCGGGAATGCATTACGACACCAAAACCATCCGCCACCTGTGCGACATCTGGGAGAAGTACGGTTCCGGCCTGATCGCCTTCCACGGCCAGTCCGGCGACATCATGTTCCAGGGCTGTACCACGGAAAACGTGCAGAAGGCATTCGACGAAATCAACAAGGCCGGCTTCGACCTGGGTGGTGCCGGCCCCGCCGTGCGCACCGGCATGTCCTGCGTCGGCGCGGCCCGCTGCGAGCAGTCCTGCTATGACGAAGCCCGCGCCATGCGTACCTGCGTCAACGCCAACCTGGACGACATGCATCGTCCGGCCCTGCCCTACAAGCTGAAGTTCAAGGCCTCCGGCTGCGCCAACGACTGCATGAACTCGATCCAGCGCGCCGACGTGGCGATGATCGGCACCTGGCGTGACGACATGCAGGTGGACCAGGAAGAGGTGAAGGCGTTTGTTGCCAACAAGGGCCGCAAGCACGTGATCGACAACGTGATCACCCGCTGCCCGACCCAGGCCCTGTCGCTCAACGATGACGACACCCTGGCCGTGGACAATCCCAACTGCGTACGCTGCATGCACTGCATCAACGTCATGACCAAGGCGCTCTCCCCCGGTAAGGACCGCGGCGTCAGCATCCTGGTCGGCGGCAAGCGTACCCTGAAGATCGGTGACCTGATGGGTACCGTCATTGTTCCCTTCCACAAGCTGGAGAGCGACGAGGACT
>JAPHTA010000234.1 GCA_026196475.1 Sedimenticola sp. | reverse complement strand
TGGTCTTGTGGGTGATGCTGTGTTGCTTGCCCGATACCACCCCGGGGATGGCCAGGTCGAAGTCGTAGCCCATCTCGCTCAGGGTACGCTTGGCGCCGCCGGTCACCATGTTGGTAATCTCACCCACCAGGTCGGTTATGGTGTCGTCGATGCTATCGACCTTCTCACCCAGCATGTTTTCAGCGATCTGCAGGATAACCGGCTCGGTGAAGGAGATCGCCAGGGAACCCTTCATCTGCGCCCCGGTAAGCCCGATCAGGCCGCTGACGTCACCCATCGAGGTGCGCTCCTTTTTCAGGGAGGGTTTTCCGGGAGTGGCCTTGATCCGGGCCATGGTACTCAATACATCAAGGATGGCGTTGAGAAACGGGTTGATAAATTCTGCTTTCATAGTCTGGCGATTATAAGCGACCGCCACGGGAATGGGAAAATGATCCGCTGCCTTGATGGGGGCGGGTGAATTAACTTCCTTGCTGTCCGGGAATCCCCGGGAAACAGCGAAAAAAAAAGCCTGGCTGGGGAAGCCAAGCTTAAATATAACCTTAATAACCACCAAAGGAGGATGGGTGATTTAGCAGGAACAGCAGGACCTGACACTACTTCGATACTGCATTTGGCCAGATCCCGCCGACCTGGAGCTATTGAATCACAGGCAGGGGGTGGGTTGCCTTGATAATTATCAATTCATAACATAATAAATTAATAAATTACCTCTGTTTTCTGGTCGGCGGGAATTCTGGCAGCTGGCCGGGAGCCGAACATGCCTCCGCTTGACCGTCTGGGCCGGATCAATCCCGGTCACCGTTGGGTGGAATGGAGTAGGTGCCGGTGGCGTGGGCCACCAGTTCGTTGGTGGCTTCGGCCCGGATCGAGACCTCCATGATGGCCAGTCGCTTTCCCAGCTTGATCATGCTCCCCTCCGCCAGCAGGTCGGTCTCCTCCGGCTTGCGCAGGAAGTTGATGTTGAAGTTGGTGGTCACCGCCAGTTTCACGTGACCGATCATTCCCAGCACCACCGCGTACATGCAGGCGTCGGCCAGCATCATCATGTGGGGGCCCGAGATGGTACCCCCGGGGCGGGTGCTGCCGTGGTGGTAGGGGAGACGCATGTGCGCCACACCGGGCTCGATGCCTTCCAGGCGCATCCCCATGTCACTGGCCCAGGTCATCTCGCTCTGCAGAATATGGTTGAACTCCTGGCAGGTAATCTTTGGCATCGCTATGTTCTCGCTCCTGTTCAACGGGTTGACGCTTCAGAACTCGCTCTCGTCAAAGGCCATCATCAGGTCCGCACCTGAGCGGACTCCCCTGGCCAGTCCCTCGATCTGGGGCAGCAACCGCCCCATGAAGAAGCTGGCGGTGCGCAGCTTGGTCCGGTAGAAGCCGCTGTCGTCGTCGGCCACCCTGGCAAGGGCCGTGATCGCCATCCTGGCCCACATCCAGGCAAAGGTGGTGAGGGCAAAGATACGCAGGTAGTCGGTGGCGGCGGCGCCGAGTTGGTCCGGATTGTCCCGGCTTGCCGTTACCAGCCAGTCGGTGAGTTCCTGGAGCAGCTTGTTGGCTTCGGCCAATGGCGTAATGTAGATCGCCAGCGTCTCGTCGGCCGCATGCCCGGCAACGAAACCGTCCAGCAGGGCAAAGAAGCGCTGAGGCAGCCTGCCGTCCTCTATGAACAGCTTGCGGCGCACCAGGTCCATGGCCTGGATACCGTTGGTTCCCTCATAGATCTGGGCGATACGGGCATCCCGCACGAACTGCTCCATGCCCCACTCCCGGATATAGCCGTGGCCGCCGTAGACCTGCTGGCAGAGGGTGGTGGTTTCGTAGCCGTAATCGGAGAAGAAGGCCTTGATGATGGGCGTGATCAGGGCCACGAAGTCATCCGCCTCCTGGCGTTTTTCCGGCTCCGGGTGGCGATGGGCCAGGTCGATGTTGATCGCGGTCCACACGGCCAGGGCCCGGGCGGCCTCGTTGTAGGCGCGGGTGGTCAGCAGCATGCGCCGGACGTCCGGGTGTACCAGTAGCGGGTCGGCGGCCTTGTCCGGTGCCTTGACGCCGGTAGCGGCCCGGCTCTGCAGGCGTTCCCGCGCATATTCGACCGCGTTCTGGTAGGCCACTTCACCGAGTCCCAGGCCCTGCATACCGATGGCCAGTCGCTCCGCGTTCATCATCGTGAACATGCAGGCCAGGCCCTTGTTCTCCGGACCGACCAGGAAACCCTTCGCGCTGTCGAAATTCATCACGCAGGTGGAGGAGGCCTTGATACCCATCTTGTGTTCGATGGAACCGCAGCTCACCCCGTTCTGCTCGCCCGGGTCATTGTCGGCATCGGGCAGTTGTCGTGGCACCAGAAACAGGCTGATGCCGCGCACGCCTTCGGGGGCGTCAGGAAGCCGCGCCAGCACCAGGTGGATGATGTTCTCGGTCAGGTCGTGTTCACCGCCGGTGATGAAGATCTTGGTGCCGGAGATGGCGTAGCTGCCATCGTCGTTGGGTACCGCCCGGGTGCGTACCAGGCCCAGGTCGGTACCGCAGTGCGGTTCGGTCAGGCACATGGTGCCGCTCCAGACACCCTCCACCATCTTCGGCAGGTATTGCTGTTTCAGCTCGTCGCTGGCGTGGTGGGAGAGGGCATTGATGGCGCCACGGGTCAGTCCGGGGTAGAGGCTGAACGAGACGTTGGCCGAGCAGAGCATCTCCTCCAGCATGAAGCTGATGGTCTCTGGCAGCCCCTGCCCACCCAAATCCGGATCCGCGGCCAGGGAGGGCCAGCCACCTTCAATGAACGTGCGGTAGGCCTCCCTGAAACCCTTCGGGGTGGTCACCTTTCCATCCTCGAATCGACACCCCTCCTGGTCGCCACTCTGGTTCAGGGGGTGAAGCAGCTCCTCGCAGATCTTGCCACCTTCCTCCAGGATGGCGTCCACCAGGTCCGGGCTTACCTCGTCGAAACCGGGCAGGCTGCCCAGGGTCTGGTCGGCCTGGTGCAGCTCATGAAAAACGAACTGCAGATCGCGGATAGGTGCTTTGTAACTGGGCATGAATCGCTTCCTCTCTGGAGTGAACCGGTCTGGCGATGGCCGGAGTGTGCCGATCCCTCTTCGAGGCCGGCACACTCCCGACTGGTTTTTCTACATGTTTGGATAGTTGGGACCGCCACCGCCTTCGGGCACGGTCCAGTTGATGTTCTGGGTCGGGTCCTTGATGTCGCAGGTCTTGCAGTGGACACAGTTCTGGGCATTGATCTGCAGCTGGGGCCCGGCGCCGTCCTCGGCGACGATCTCGTAGACCCCGGCCGGGCAGTAGCGCTGTTCGGGTGCATCGTAGAGCGCCAGGTTTACCCGGATCGGCACCTCCTGGTCCTTCAGCTGCAGGTGGACCGGCTGATTCTCCTCGTGGTTGGTATTGGAGATGAATACCGAGGAGAGGCGATCGAAGGTGATCTTTCCGTCCGGCTTCGGGTAGTCGATCTTCGGGTATTCCGACGCCTTGCGGAGCTGCTCGTGGTCGGCGTGGTGGTGCAGCGTCCAGGGTGCCTTGCCACGTAGCAGGTAGGTCTCAAGGGCGGCATTGAAGAGGCCGAACCAGAGTCCCTTGCTGAAGCCGGGGCGGATATTGCGGACCTTCTCCAGCTCCTCCCACAGCCAACTCTGGCGCAGGCGTTCCGGGTAGGCGAAAATTTCCCGCGGCCCATCGTTTGTAAGCTGCTCGAAGAGGGCTTCCGCGGCCACCATCCCGCTCTTCATGGCGGTGTGGGTACCTTTTATCTTGGGCACGTTCAGAAACCCGGCGCTGTCACCCACCAGCAGACCCCCGGGAAAGGTCAGCTTTGGAATCGATTGCAGGCCACCTTCGGACAGGGCCCTGGCACCATAGCTTATCCTGCGCCCGCCTTCGAACAGCGGACGGATCTCGGGGTGGGTCTTGAAGCGCTGGAACTCGTCAAACGGGCTGAGGTGGGGGTTTCTGTAGTCCAGCCCCACCACGAATCCGACCACCACCTGGTTCCCGGACAGGTGGTAGAGGAAAGAGCCGCCGTAGGTCTTGCTGTCCAGGGGCCAGCCTATGGTGTGCAGGATGGAGCCCGGTTTGACCTTCTCCGGATCGAGCTCCCAAAGCTCTTTGATGCCGATGCCGTAGGTTTGCGGATCCACCCCCTGGCGCAGGTTGAATCGCTCCATCAGCTCCTTGCTCAGGGAGCCGCGGCAGCCTTCAGAGAAGATGGTCTGCCTGGCATGCAACTCGATACCGGGTTCGTAGTTATCGGTCTGTTCGCCGTCCCGGCCCACTCCCATGTCGCCGGTGGCAATGCCCTTGACCGCGCCTTCTTCATCGTAGAGCACTTCGGCGGCGGCGAACCCGGGAAAGATCTCCACCCCCATCGCCTCCGCCTGTTCCGCCAGCCAGCGGCACAGGTTGCCCAGGCTGATGATGTAGTTGCCCTGGTTGTGCATCTGGGGCGGATTGGGCATGGCGACCGCCTTCTGTTCGGTGAGATAGAGAAAGCGGTCTTCACTGGCGGGGGTCTCCAGTGGGGCTCCACGCTCCTTCCAGTCCGGAATCAGTTCATTCAGTGCGCGGGGTTCGAGTACCGCGCCGGAGAGGATATGGGCACCCACTTCCGACCCCTTCTCCACCACGCAGATCGTCAACTCCTGCGCGTTGTCGCCGGCCAGCTGGGCCAGCCGGATGGCGGCAGAGAGTCCGGCCGGGCCGGCACCCACAATGACCACATCAAATTCCATCGCTTCGCGTTCCACAGCGACACCCCCTTCGGTGCATTCCGGATTGTTATTCCGGTTGTCTTCAGATAGCTATGTTGACGTTTACGTAAACGTCATTATACTGAGCCAGGCA
>JAPHTA010000356.1 GCA_026196475.1 Sedimenticola sp. | reverse complement strand
TGGTCAGGTTCGGGTTCATCTTTGCCCGGCGCTGGTTGATCTCCAGACCACAGGTGGGGAAGCAGAGCTTGGGGAAATATTTATAGAGTTGGGTGACACGACCACCCACGTAGGGACGTTTTTCAACCAGTACGACCTGTTTTCCGGTCTCGGCGGCTTCCAGGGCAGCGGTCAGTCCGCTGATGCCACCGCCAACCACCAGGATGGTCTGATTGGTTGCTATTACTTCCGTCATGGATATTCCTCCGTCGCGGAAAGGGATCATTCGACATGCTGGGCTGAAAGAGGTCCCGTTCGGGGCACGTAAAAACCCATAATTTTAGAATTTGGTAAGATACTCTTATTGGCCCGGTCCCGCCATATCAATGGCCAGCTCTCCTGATCGAAATTTCCGATGTATCCATAGGCCTGTTGTATGGAGATCGGATTTCTCATAAACAGGGATAATGGGGTGTCAGGGTCTATACTTTTAACCAGGGAGTCGTGCAAAAAAGGGTGTGTGGCGTGTATAGTCAGTTTGCCGCAGAAGCGTTACCCTGTTGACACGCGGACAGGGTCAGCGCGTGCAGATCAGCAGTGAGGGGACGGCGTGCGCCAGCATCGCCTGCCTATAAAAAAGATCATAAGGAGACCTGCAGTGACCGATGCAAAAAATCCCTATCTCCTGCCCCGGCGGAAAGCGTTGAAACGTGGTGACGACAGCTTCGAACCAAAACACTTCAAGCGACTGGTCGAGAGCCTGCCCCTGGGCGATGTAGGTCAGCTTTCAAAGAATATCCACACCCTGCTGACACAGATGAACAGCCTGGAACTGGCGGTCGCCAACCGGGTCGCCAACCTGGAGACGCTGCTGGGACCGCTGCAGTTCGCGCTGGCGGCGCTGGACAAGGGATTCGTGCGCGAGATGCCGCCGCTGGGCAAGCGCCCCTCACTGATGGCGGAGACCCGGGAGATGCTCTGCACCCTGGCGGTGCAGGCCTATAAGGTAGTACTCGATCAGTACCATCACGAGTCGATTGCCGGGCAGTTGATGCACAAGTCGAACCGGGCCCTGGCACTGCACCGGGTGCTCTATTTCCTGGGGCAGATCCTGCTACAGAGTTACCAGCTATACCGTCCCGCGCCGCGTAATTTATGGCGCGAGATTCACGGTATTCACCGCTACGCGACGGACCAGAAGCTGGACCGCCGTCTGGTCGACAACGAGGAGTCTGACCAGGTGCCGCAGAACAGCATCAGCGACCTCTACAAGCAGATTCTGCTGCTCTCCCTGGCCGGTCCCCATCGCCTGATGCAGGGCGAGGTGAGTCATGTCCACAAGGCGCTGGTACAGTGGTCATCCCGGGCCCGGCTGAGTGACCTGGGGCGCAGCAACGGGGACGATGGTCACTTCCTGGTGGATATCGGTGTCGATGAGCCGCCGCGCATGAAGGGCGCGGAGCGTGACAAGCAGGTGCTGAAGGGATGGATCCTGGATACCAGCGAACTGGCGGTGCACCTGGCCAATGAGCTGGAGCAGACCGAGGCACTGCACGGGGTGATGCGGCCGCGCGAGAAGCCCGACCGTCTGTCACCGGACCTGCTGGCGAGACTGATGCTGACCTGGGGTATCGGGGCCAGGCGGGTTGACGAGCGGGACGAGACGCCGGGCGAGGTGACGCTGATCTGCGGCCTGGAAGCTGTCTATGCGGCCGCCGGTGGCGAGCCACTGCCGAAGACGGCAGCCAGTCCGGGTGCTTTCACCGCGAGCAAACAGTCTCGTCACTCCGCCAAACAGAAAAAGGATGGTGTGCCCCGTGGCTCGCTGGAGGCGGACGAGTTCGTCATTCATGATGATCCCCAGTTGGTGCGGATTCGTCATTCCATTGAAAAGAGCAACGATCCCTCGGCCAGGAGCATCTTCCTTGACGATCCTCCACCCGTAAAGGAGGAGTTGGCGCCGGCGCCGGAGGTGCGCCCGGTACTCCGCACCTGCCCGGTGTTTAACGAGAGCAGCGGGGGGTATCATCTGGGCTGGACCGCCGGGAACGAGGAGCAGATCAGTGTCGGCGAGCTGGTCGCTGTTGCCTCCCGCAATTCACGGGAGCGGGGCGTGCTTCGGCTTGGCGTGATCCGCTGGATGCGCGCCGAGCGACCGGACCTGATCGATTTTGGCGTGGAGCTGTTCAGCGGTGACATCACGCCGGTGATCTTCACCCGACAGTGGGGGCGACATCGTCAGCAGGGTTCCTGGCCGGGACTTCTGCTGCAGCGCCCGGAGGAGGAGCCGACCCTGATCACCTCTCCCTTCTACACCGAGCCGGAGGACAAGACCTGGATTACCTGCGAAGGGGAGAAGCGGCAGGTGATGCTGAGCCGGGAGATCGAGGCGACCGCTTCCTTCATCCAGTTTTACTCCTGGGACCCGGAGAGTGGCAAGCGTGACCAGGCCGAGATCGGGGATTACACGGAAGAGGATTTCGAGCAGCTCTGGTCACACCTCTGAGTGACCTCCCGCGGGCTTGCAGAAGTGAACTCACGGACTACCGTTGCTGTCCTCAGGAGAGGTGGGTCGGCGAAAGGCCGCGAGTGGAGATCTGATGAACAGAGAGCAGGGGACGAATACCCGGGGCATCGGAAAGTGGATGATGGTGGTTGCCTGGGTACTACTGCTGGGACTGCTCTCGTTTCTATTCAGTGATGTTCTCGAGCGCCAGTACAATCCGAATCGAACCCCGCTTACCGGCCGTGACAGTGACGGCAGTGCCCGGGTGGTGCTGACGCGAAATCGCGCCGGCCACTACGTGGCCAGCGGCCTGATCAATGGTCACCCGGTGCGTTTTCTGCTGGATACCGGCGCCACCGATGTGGCGATTTCTGGTCGTCTTGCGGAACGCCTGCAGCTGCCCCGCGGTGCACAGACGCTGAGCCGCACTGCCAACGGTACCGTGATGACCTGGTCAACCCGTCTTTCCGAGGTGACCCTGGGAGAGATCGTTCAGCATGATGTCCGGGCCAGTGTTTTACCGTCGATGGGAGAGGACGAGGTGCTGCTGGGGATGAGTTTTCTGAAGCGGCTGGAACTGGTACAGCGCGGCAATCAGCTCACACTGCGCCAGTTGTGAACCAGAATGGGTGCTTGGTACACGGGAGGCCGGCAGAGCAGACCTCCCGTGTCGGTGGTTTAACCGATGGTGTCTTTCAGCGCCTTCAGGGCTGAAACCTTGACCACGGTGGTTGCCCGCTTGGCCGGGATCTTGATGGCCTCGCCGGTTGCCGGGTTGCGGCCCATGCGAGCCTTGCGCGCCGGTTTCACTACGCGACGGATCTTGACGCCGGTCTCCGGGATGGCGAATTCGCCTGAGCCGCGACGGGTCATGTGACCTTTGACCAGTCCACCGAGAGAGGTGAATACGTCAGCCACCTGCTTGCGGCTGAGTCCGGTCTCTTCGGCAATGGACTGCAGGATCTGGGTCTTGGTCTGCTTGGTACCAATCGCCTTGGCCTTGCGGGGGGCTGCTGCCTTCTTGGCAGGGGCCTTCTTGGCGGTGGACTTTTTAGCCACGACTTTCTTCTTGGTGGCTACCTTCTTTTTGGCAACAGGTGCTTTTTTAGCAGCAGTTTTTTTTGCGGCTTTCTTTTTGACGGCCATGGATGACTCCTGAGTTGGACCTGATGAGTGCGCGCTAAACATAGCATAGTTTTACCTATTTCCAAGTGGTTGGCGGCAGGAAAATCTCAAATTAACCCCGCTTTTCATTGATTATCCTGCTTTGGTCACTTTTTGACTTCCCGGAACAGCTATGGTGGGCGAGCGATCGCATAGCTTCCGGACTGCATACTGACATTGCTACAGGTAACGGCAAACGCCTCCGCGTCGACTGTCGCCGCAACCGGAAAGCTCCCCGCCGACGCCACGCATAACGGTGTGCGCCCCTCCAAAGAAAAGGTTCTTGCCGGGCCACAGGTGCAGCTTTCCGAAGCCCTCCTGCAGTGAGCGGATCACCTCGTCCGACGGGCCGGCCTCGATATTCAGCAACTCGCCCTCCAGGTGCATGCGGGGTTGTTCCACCGCCTGCTCTATCGACATCCCGAAATCCACCAGGTTGATCAGTACCTGCATAATGGCGCTACGGATTCGATTGGAGCCGCCCGAGCCCAGGACGATGGTATCCCCGTTGCCGGTGGTCAGCAGGGAGGGGGACATCATGGAGGCGATGCGGCGATCGAGGGGCCACCGGTGGAAACCTCCCGGGTTGAGGTCCTCCTCTCCCAGCATATTGTTGATCATGATGCCGCAGCCGGGAATCACGTAGCCCGACCCTTCACCGTTGGAGAGGGTCATGCTGGCGGTGTTGCCCTCGTCGTCGGCAATGCTGATCTGGGTGGTGCCGCGTGAGAAGGTGTGATGTTCAGCCATCACCTGGCGATAGCTGTCGAGCATGGCCTCGTCCAGGATTGCCGGATCGGCCACCTCGCCGGATCCGCTGTCGCGGCTACGGCGCAACGCCTGGGTCAGTTTCATCGCCTGGCCGACCCGCCCCAGGTGCGGGATGCTGTTGCTGGCATGGTTGCCGAGCTTTTCCGGCTCCAGCAGTGCCAGGGTAAAAGCGATCAGTATGCCACCGACTGACGGTGGCGGATTGGTGTAGAGGTGGGCGTCGTGGTAGTTCAGGGTCAGGGGGGTGCGTCGTTCGATCCTGTAGTCGGCCAGGTCGGCCGGGGTCAGGCAGCCGCCCCGCTCGCGACAGGCGTCGGTCAGCAGCCGTCCCATCTCGCCCCGGTAGAAGAGAGACTCCCCCTCCTGCGCCAGGACATCGAAACCGTCCGCCATATCCGGATTGCGCACCTGTTCGTCCTCGGCCGCGATCTCGCCCGGCCGGAGCGGGCTCTCGTGCAGCGCCAGTGCCTCGGGACTTGAGCGGATAATCGGTGACACGATGTCGGATATATAGTGCTGGAAGGCGTTGACCCTGACTCCGTCTCGGGCCGCTTCGCAGGCTGGCTGGATGATCTCCCGCAATGGCATCCGGCAGAGGTCGCGGTGAACCGCGAACAGCCCCTTGATGGCGCCGGGGGTGGCGCTGGAGCCCATGCCGATATGAAACTCCTGCTGGGCGGTGCCGAAATCGGCCACGATGGGGTAGAAGTCCAGCGACTCCAGCGGTGGACGCTGCTTGGGCGTCTGGACGAAGAAGTCGTAGAGCACGGGGGGGGAGTCGCCCGAGCGTGCCATCAGGAAGCCGCCCCCGCCCAGCGAGGCCAGCACCGGCTCTGCGACGCAGCTGGCAAACAGTGCGGCGAGGGCCGCATCGAACGCATTGCCACCCGCCCGGAGTACCTCGATGGCTGCTCCGGCGGTGACATCGTGCCCCGCCGCCACGATACCTCTACGTCTGCTCATAGGGCCGGTTCCGCTTCAAATCTGTGGCACTTGTTCAAGTATTGGTCTAATAATGCCGATAAACTCGCTGTTTCCATGGGCAATCAGAAAGCCACCGGCCATGGGTAAGAGTATGTCACAAATTGACGCGGCATTGGGCCGCCTTCATCGGAAGGGTGGCCGGGTTTGATATATGCTTTCGAGTGACCATGTACGCATCCGTCAGCGGACAGCGGAAGCCGGCGGGTACATTAGAAACAACGGGCCGAGACGAACCAGGGAGCTGGTATGGCGGTAGTGCCGAAACAGAACGGGCTTGAAATCCTGAGGCGGCTGGTACCGCTGAACACGCTTAGCGACGAGGTGCTGTCGGAGCTGATGGACGCGGCCGCCTTTGAAAAGATCGACAAGGGGCGCTACCTGTTCCGGGAGGGCGATACCGATCCGCAGCGGGTCTACCTCCTCTCCGGAAGCCTGAGCCTGGTGGAGGATGGCAAGGAGGTGGACAGGGTCGTCGCCAACAGCAACATGGCTCGCTACCCGGTTGCACAGCACGTGCCGCGCCGCTACTCGGCAAAGGCCAGGAGCAAGGTTGAGGTTGTGCGTATTGACGGTGGCCTGCTGGGAGACCTCCTGTCGCGGGGTGGCGGCGGTATCTACCAGGTCCAGGAGCTTAGCCCGGACGGCGACAACGACTGGATGGGCCAGCTGCTGCAGTCTCCGATCTTCCAGCGCATTCCCGCAGCCAACATCCAGAATATCATGATGCGCATGGAGGAGATCCAGGCCAGTAGCGGTGAGATGGTTATTCGCCAGGGTGACGAGGGCGACTACTTCTATCTCCTCAACCAGGGACAGTGCGCGGTGACGCGCGAGACCGAATCAGGCGAGCTGCAGGAGATCGCACGCCTGCGCGCTGGAGAGTGTTTCGGTGAGGAGTCGCTGCTCTCCGGCCGCCCCCGCAGCAGTACCGTCTGCATGCTCACCGACGGGGTGCTGTTCCGGCTGCCGAAGAGCGACTTCGTCGAGTACATCAAGCTGCCCTTGGCCAATGCGATCAGTTACCAGGACGCCCGGCGCCGGATTGAAAAGGGGGCTGTCTGGCTGGATGTGCGTTCCCCCCTCGAACACGCCCGGGTCAATATTCCGGACAGCCGCAATATCCCGTTCAACGAACTGCGTCAGGAGGGCCCAGGCCTGGAAACCGACGACGCCTACGTTGTTTATTGCCAGGATGGTCTGGTCAGTTCCACCGCGGTCTACCTGCTGATGGAACTGGGGCTCGATGCTTGCGTGCTGGAGCGGGGGCTGGAGTCAGTGCCGGATGAGGACCTGGAGCGGGAAGAGCCGGAACCGGACGGTGCCCAGGTGATCAGCCTGCGTCCGGAGCATGAGGCGGCGTCGACCGCCACCCCGGACAGAGGCTCGGTGCCGGATGACGAGGCCGGGCTGTTACGCGAGCGGTTGCAGAAGACCGAGGCTCAGGCCCAGGAGCAGATGCAGCGGGCGCGCAAGATGAAGCTGATGCTGGAGAAGCTGAAGGGGCGTCTGGCAGAGACCGAGCAGGCCAGTCAGCTCGAGCTGGAAGAGAAGCAACAGCGCGAAAAAGAACTGGAACGGCTGCGCGGACAACTGAAGGAGCAGGCGACGAACGCCGGACTGTACGAGGCACAGCAGGCGCAGCTGGAGGAGGTGACCGGTGAGCGGGATCGCCTGCAGAGTGAACTTGATGACCTGTGCCGGCAAGTCGGCCAGCTGGAGAAGCGTCTCGAGGGCAGGGAGCAGGACGACTCGCGCAAGATAAAATCCCTGGACAGTGAAAGGGCGCAGTTGCAGGAGGCCCTGGACCAGGCGGAAACGGAGCTGCGGGAGAGCCGCTCCGAGCTGAGCGCTCTGAAGGAGGAGGAGCAGCGGTTGCAGGCCTCCCTGCAGCAGGCCAGCGAGGAGGGCGAGGCCCTGAAGGCAGAGCAGGCCGCACGAGAAAAGGCCGCCGACGAGGCCCTGCGATCTGCGCAGCAACAGGTGCAGGAACAGGAGGAGGCCCTGAGCACCTCACTGGAGCAGGTGGCCTCGCTGGAGACAGCCCTGGCGGAACGGGGAAGCAACGAACAGCAGCAGTCGGAAAGGCTGGCGGCAGCTCAGCAGGAAGCCCGGGAGCGGGAGGCGTCGTTGAATGCATCCCTGGATGAGGCGCGGCAGCAGGTAGCCTCGCTGGAGGCGGCCCTGGCGGAGCGGGAGAGCGGCCAACGGCAGCAGTCGGAACAGTTGGCAGCGGCCGAGAAACAGCGCCAACTGCTGAACGGGGAGAGGGATCAGCTGCAGGCGGAGCTGGAGCATGCGAGCGGACAGATTGCGCGACTGGAGTCGGAGCGGCGGGAGGCAGAACAGTCGGGCAAGCGTCAGCGCCTGGAGCTGGAGGGAGCCCTCAAGGAGGCGCAGGCGGCACAGCAGACAACCGAGGCCGAAAGGCTAACGGCTGCTAACGAGCGGGACCGGATCAGCGCTGAACTGGCGGTGCTGCAGGGCCGCTACAGCCAACTGCAGCAGACTCTGCAGGAGCGCGATAACAGCCTGGCGGAGCTGCGCCAGGGGAGTGGTGAAAAGGCACAGGAGGAGGTTTCCAGGCTGGAACAGGCGCTGGAACAGGTGCGTGCCGAGCTGCGGGAGGCGCGGGATGGCACCGAGGCTGACCGGCAGGAGCTGGAGACCCTGCGCGAACAGCTGCAGTCGGCAACAGCCGAGGCCGCCGGGCAACAGGCGTTGGAGCAGGAGTTGGCATCGCTGCAAGCGGAGCGGGAGCAGCTGGCTGAAGCCAGAACGTCACTTGAAGAGGCGTTGCGGGAGGCGCAGGAGAAGCTGGCGGGTCTGGAGGCCGAGCAGCTTGGTGAGCGGGAGGCGCGTGAACGACTGGAGCAGGCCCTGGAGCAGCAGCGGGCTGAAACGGAACAGTTGAAACAGGCGACGGTGAGTGCGCCGGCGGGAGGCGATCTCAAGGTGTTGCAGGCGGAGCTGGCAACGCTGAACGAGGCACTCGACGAGGCGGACCACTCCTACGAGGAGTTGTCGCGTGAACGGGATGAACTGAAATCCACCCTCGAGAAGCTGCGCCTGGAGAGCGGGGCTTCGGGGGCGGATCAGGAGAGCGAGGCGCAGCGCCTGGCGGCGGAGCTGGATGCCCTGGGCCGGGAGCTGGCCCAGGTCCGGGAGCAGGCGGAAGCGGATGTAGGGCGCCTGCAGGAGCAGCTCGAGGCACAGCAGGCGGAGGCGGATGAGTCCTTACCGCCGGTCGCTGACGGCGAACTGGAGGCGCTGCAGCAGGCGTTGCAGGAGGCGCGGGGCCAGCTCAAGGAGCTGGAGCTTAGCAGTTCGGCTGATGCGGCGGAGGGCGAGGTTCTGCGGCAGGAGATCGACAAGCTTCGCCGCTCGCTGGAGGAGCGAACCACCGAACTGGAGCGGACGCGCAAGGAGAGTCTGCTTCTGGAGGAGAAAACAGAGGAGCGCAACAGCGAGATCGACCGTCTGAAGCTGGCACTGGAGGCGGCCCAGGTGGACGCCGACGAGGCGCAGTTCAAGAAGCAGGAGGCGCTGGACGCGCGCAAGCAGGTCGAGGAGGCACTGTACCAGCTGCAGAAGCAGGTGGAGAGCGAGCGCCCCCGGGACGACCTGATGCAGCAGTCGCTGACCGCCTCCGACGAGACCCCGCTCCTGCCCGGCAGGAACGGCGGAAGACGCCCTCTCGGGGCGCTGCTGGTTGGCGCGGTGTTGGCGTTCGGACTGGCAGAGGGTATTGCCATCATGGGCGGCAAGGGGGAGCTGCTGAGCGGTCTGTGGACAGACAATAGCGAGTCGGTCGTGGTCGATAGCGCATCGATACCCGGATCGGCCGACCCGGCACCCGGTGAACGGATTCCGCATACGCCGGCGCAAGCCGTTGCTCCCGAAACCGGGAGTTCATCGGTCGAGGGGCCGGTCGGGGCGGAAACCAAACCGGAGGCAGGGATAACGCAGGAGCCGGTGCCTCCCGGAAAGCCGGAAGCGCAGTTGCCAGCCAGGCCGGAACCTGAGCCGACGCGGATAACAGAACCCGAACCGGTGGTGGCAGCCCGTCCCGAGCCTGCTGCTCCGCCGCCACGGGAGGCAGCGCCCGGACCGGCTCGCCCCACGGAGCCGGCCACCGGTAGCCCGATGCGCGATCGCCTGGCCAGTGGTGGCCGCGGTCCGGAGATGGTCTACATCCGGGGCGGAGAGTTCGAAATGGGTAGCAGTGTCCACTTCCTCTCCCGCGAGGAGCAGCCGGTGCACAGAGTCGAGGTGCCCAGCTTCAGCATCGGTCGATACGAAGTGACCTTCCGTGACTACGAATTGTTTGCCGCCGCTACCGGGCGCCGTCTGCCCGATGACCTGGGCTGGGGCCAGGGCAACCGGCCAGTGATCAACGTCAGCTGGGAGGATGCCAGCGCCTATGCGGAGTGGCTGTCTGCCGAGACCGGTCGCCGCTACCGACTGCCGAGCGAGGCGGAGTGGGAGTATGCTGCCGCGGCCGGCACCGATACACCCTACTGGTGGGGGTTCGACCTGGGCAGCGACCGGGCCAACTGTTTCAACTGCGGCAGTCAGTGGGACGGCGTCTCCACCGCCCCGGTGGGGCGCTTCGAGGCCAATCCGTTCGGGTTGCACAATACCGCCGGCAATGTCATGGAGTGGGTCTCTGACTGCTACCACAATACCTATACCGGTGCTCCCTCCGACGGTTCCAGCTGGCAGGAGGCGGAGTGCAGCGAGCGGGTGGTGCGCGGGGGTGCCTTCAACAAGCCGGGCGAGAGCCTGCGGGTCACCAGGCGCAATCGTCACGGTCCTGATGCCAGGCTCTTCGTACTCGGTTTCCGCGTGGTCCGGGAGGTCAACTAGGGCCTGTTAACAGACCCTGGTACTCGTTCAAGGTGATGCTGACCGGCGCGACATTCCAGTGGTGTTGCCGGGTCACCCGGTCTGCACGCCCTGCTACTGCAACAGGTGCAAATGCAACAACCCGGGCCGCTGCAGCAGCCCGGGTTGTTTTGGTTTCATACTCGGAATCGGGTTAATCGAAAAAGCTGTCGACAGGTTCTGACATGAGTGCAGGAAACCTTCGCGGCAGGTTGTGTTGCACAAGCGGGATCTCTTGGAGTTGCATGGAAGGAAGCATATGGTCGCGAGGTCCGTGTCTGAGGACCGCCGATGGCGTCTCTTGCTGCCTGCCCGTTTCGAGCAGGGTACCGCTGGCCATGTCGTAGATGCGGATCATGTCGCCCCCTGGTTGTGCCGGTGGTTTCTTGCGATCTCCCTACTGTTATCGGCGGCATCCGGAATCTCTTTAGACCCTGTCCATGAATGCCCGGGGTGGTCACCGGCCAGTGAGCCATCGCCTATACTTCAGGTTGGCAGGCAGGTGCTCCCGGCAACCGGGGATTGACCGGCAGGGGTTGGAGATGGCGGCGGAACGAAACCAGGCGGGATTGTCGGCAAAGGGTGCAGGGCGTGCACGTATGCTGGTGGCCGCCATGCTGGGGGCCCTGATGCTCAACCCGCCCATTCTGGAGATCTTTGCCACCGATCCCGCGCGGCGGTTGCTGGGCTGGCCGCTGGTGATCATCTATGTGGCTGCGGTCTGGCTGTTGCTGATACTGCTGGTGGTCTGGCCCCGGTTGTGGCGCCTGCTGCGGCGGTTGCCGCGCGGACGGCGCTGATGCGGTTTGCCTGGCTGGTCTTCTTCATCTCGCTGGCCTACCTGGGGCTGCTATTTCTGATCGCCCACTTTACCGACCGCCGCGCCCGCCAGGGGCGCAGTATCGGCGCCAACCCCTATGTCTACTCGCTCTCCCTGGCGGTCTACTGCACCTCCTGGACCTTCTACGGCAGCGTCGGCCGGGCGGCCACCGATGGCATCGGCTTTCTGCCGATCTACCTGGGGCCGACCCTGCTGTTCCTGGTGGCGCCGTTTCTGTTGCGCAAGATACTGAAGATTGCCGAGCTGCAGCGGACCACCTCGATCGCCGACTTCATCTCCTCCCGCTACGGCAAGAGCCAGATCCTGGCAGGCCTGGTGACGGTGGTCGCGGTGATCGGCATCATGCCCTATATTGCCCTACAGCTGAAAGCGGTCTCGACCAGCTTCGATACCCTGAGCCACTACCCCCGGGTCTCATCCACGCTCTCCGATACGGTCGGGATCCTGGATGACAAGGCGTTCTATGTCACCCTGCTGCTGACCCTGTTCACCATCCT
>JAPHTA010000015.1 GCA_026196475.1 Sedimenticola sp. | reverse complement strand
CGCTACCAGTTCGCCAACCCGGCACTGGGAAAACTGGTCAATCGGTCACCGGACGACGTCATCGGGGCGGAGGACCAGGCGCTGTTTCCTTCCGGCCTGGCCGAACAGTTCTGTCGCGACGACCAGCGCATCATGCTGTCCGGCGAGACCGAAACCTATCATGAAGATGTCACGGTGGATGGCGTCACCCGCCCCTATCTGACCACCAAGGGACCGCTGCTGATCAACGGCCGCGTGGAAGGCGTGTTCGCCATCGCCCGGGACATTGCGCCCCTGAAACAGGCTGAACAGGAGATTCTCCAGGGACTGTCCAGCGCACAGGAGCGCGAGGCGGAGCTGGAGGCGGTATTCCAGGCCCTTCCAGACCTCTTTTTCCGCCTTGCCGCCGACGGCACGGTACTGGACTACCGGGCCCAGTCGAATTCCGAACTCTACCTGCCCCCGGAACAGTTCTTGGGAAAGCGGATCTATGATGTGCTGCCACCGGAAGTCTCCTCGCTCCTGGCCAACAGGGCGGCAATGCTGACCGATAGCGACGACATGCAGGTGTTCGACTACGACCTGCCGATGGCACAGGGCATACGGCACTACGAGGCGCGACTAAAGCGTTTTATCCAGAGAAAGGAGATGATCTGTGTCATTCGCGACATCACCGACCAGTACCGGGCGGAACAGCAACTTAAGGAGAACGAGCAGCGGCTGCGTACCCTGATCAACGCCACCCCTGACATCATCTGTTTCAAGGATGGCGCCGGCCGCTGGCTGGAGGCCAACGACGCGGACCTGAAGCTGTTTTCATTGCAAGGCGTGGCGTACCAGGGCAAGACCGACAGCGAACTGGCAGAGTTTACCGCTCCGCTCTACCGGGACGCCTTTCTTACCTGCGAAGAGAGCGACGAGGCGGCGTGGCAAAGCGGCGGATACTCCCGGTGTGAAGAGGCGATCCCCACGGCGGACGGCTCGATCAATGTCTATGACGTGATCAAGGTGCCCCTGCACAACAAGGATGGCAGCCGCAAGGGCCTGATCGTGCTGGGCCGTGACATCACCGAACGCAAGCGGGCCGAGCAGCGGCTGCTGAGCGCGGAGCGGGAGTGGACCCAGGCGATGGACCAGTTCGACGACCCGATCTACCTGCTGGATATGGAACGCCACCTGCTGCGGGCCAACAGCGCCTTCTACCGCATGATCGGTCTGAATCCGGGTGAGGATGTGGGGCGTCCGATCGTGGAACTGCTGCACCCCCAGGGCGAATCCGAAATCTGCCCGGTCTGTTCAGCCCAGGAGGCGAAGCGGGAAGCCAGCTTTACCCTGGAGGCGGAAGACCACTTCAACCCTGCAGGCATACCGTTGGAGGTCAACCTGAAGCTGGTCCGGGACGACAGCGGCAACGCCAGCGGCATGCTGATGAGCCTGCACGACCTGAGCCAGTCACGCCAGATCGAGCAGCAGCTGCGACTCAATGCCAGCGTGTTCGAAAACACCGACGAGGGGGTAATGATCACGGACGTGGATGGTACCATTCTCGAAACCAACCGCGCCTGCAGCGACATCCTCGGTTACACGCGGGAAGAGCTGGCGGGCGTGAACCCCAGCCTGTTCAGCTCCGGCCGTCATGACAAGAGCTATTTCCGGGACATGTGGCATGCCCTGGCGCAGACCGGCCGCTGGCGGGGCGAGATCTGGAACCGGCGCAAGAACGGCGAGCTGTTCCCGGAGTGGCTCACCATCAGCAGCGTCAAGGACAGTTGCGGCAAGACCAGCCACTACGTTGGCGTGTTCACCGATATCTCCCAGATCAAGCAGTCCCAGGAGCAGCTCGAACATCTCGGCCACCATGACTCGCTCACTGACCTGCCCAATCGATTGCTGCTCAACGAGCGGCTGGAGCAGGCGATCCGCCACGCCGAGCGTCACCAGACCCTGCTCGCGGTCATCTTCCTGGACCTGGACAACTTCAAGCATATCAACGACAGCCTGGGTCATCCGGTGGGCGACCAGCTGCTGCAGGCGGTGGCCGGCCGTCTGCTCGACACGATTCGCCAGGACGACACCGTGGCCCGCATCGGAGGTGACGAGTTCGTCCTGCTGCTGGAGGACATCGGGCCGCCCGAGCATGCCGGCCTGGCGGCACAGAAACTGGCCAGGGCCTTCGCCGACCCATTCCAGCTCCAGGACCACACAATACGGGTCACCGCCAGCATGGGGATCTGCATCAGCCCCGAGGACGGCCGCGATCCCGCCACCCTGCTGCGCAACGCGGACTCCGCCATGTACCGGGCCAAGGAGGAGGGCCGCAACACCTACCAGTTCTATACCGAGGAGCTGACCCGCAACGCCTTCGAACGGGTGCTGCTGGAGAACAACCTGCGCCAGGCAGTAGAGAAGAAGCAGTTGCGCCTGCTCTACCAGCCGCAGTGGGATCTGCAAAGCGGCAGGATCATCGGCCTGGAGGCCCTGATCCGCTGGCGGCACCCGGAACTGGGCATGATCTCACCGGCCCGCTTCATCCCCCTGGCCGAGGAGTCGGGCCTGATCCACCCGATCGGCCGCTGGGTGCTGGACAGCGCCTGCCGCCAGGGCCGGAAATGGCTGGACCGGGGGTTCGATTTCGGTCGCATCGCGATCAACATCGCCGGCCCCCAACTGCAGCGGGGGAATCTCCTGAACGAGGTCCAACGGGCCCTGGACAGCAGTGGCCTGCCCACCCATCACCTGGAACTGGAGGTGACCGAGGGCTTCATCATGCAGCAGGCGGAATCGGCCATCAGCCAGCTCCAGGCGCTGCGCGACCTGGGGGTCACCCTGGCCATCGACGACTTCGGCACCGGCTACTCCTCGCTCAGCTACCTGAAACGCCTGCCGATCCACAAGCTGAAGATCGACCAGTCCTTCGTGCGCGACATACCGGAGGATCAGAACGACATGGCGATTGCCGACGCGGTAATCGCCATGGGGCGAAGCCTCGGACTGACGGTCATCGCCGAGGGGGTGGAGACCCGGGCCCAGGCGG
>JAPHTA010000011.1 GCA_026196475.1 Sedimenticola sp. | reverse complement strand
TGGTACGCCTCCTCCGGCATCTCCTTGGACGGCAGGCCCAGCATCAGGGCAGAGTTGAGACTCTTCTGCATGCTGTCGAGCGCCCGGGTGATCTCGACGATCTGCTCCAGGACCCGCCGCTTGCCCTCGATGGCGGCGATATCCTGCTTGTAGGTGGTCTCTTGTGCAGTATTCAAAACAGTTTCCCGCCAACTCCGGTTGCAATAACCGGCCACCCACGCAGCAGTGGCCGACATCAGGGTACTGACGACCCGACGCACTATTTTCCCCCATCCAGGAACGACACGCCAGCAGCGGAAAACAGTTCTGGCAATAGGGCCCGGGACAGGCAAGAATGGTCCTCTGCAAGCGTGCTGAAGACGAACCTGATGCAACATCCCTCGAAAACCCGCTGGAGTGCCGTCACCCTGGCCCTGCTGGCCGGGGTTATCGCCGCCGCCCACTACGGCAAGGCGCCCAGTGCACTACCCGAGATCCGCTCCCAGATCCCGATCGGGCTGATCGTGGGTGGCTGGATCATGTCGGTGTTCAGTCTGACCGGTATGGCGTTCGGTATCGCGGCGGGCACCTTCGCCGACCGTCTGGGGGCACGGCGGCTGGCGATGATCGGCCTCGCCACCCTGAGCCTGGGCAGCCTTACCGGCGGCTTGGCCAACTCCGGCGAGATGCTGCTGCTGAGCCGGGTCATCGAGGGTGTCGGTTTTATCGCGGTGGCAGTGGCGGCACCGGTACTGATCGTGCGCGCCTCCTCCCGTCATGACCTGCAACTCTCGCTCGGCATCTGGTCCACCTACATGCCGGCCGGCATGGCGCTATCCATGGTCTTCACGCCGATACTGGTAGCAACGACCGGCTGGCGCCTGCTCTGGGTCGGCATCTCCCTGTTCACCCTGCTCTGGCTGCTGCTGCTGTGGCGGGAAGGACACCACGAGCGGCGGACGCAGCAGCCCCCCGCCCCACCCGAGCACAGCCTGCTGGAGAATATCCGGCTGACCCTGCGCGCGCCGGGACCCTGGCTGCTGAGCCTCAGCTTCGGTCTCTACACCTTGCAGTGGATCTCCCTGATGGCCTGGCTGCCCAGTTTCATGGTGGAGGAACGGGGACTCTCCCTGCAGACCACCGGGCTGCTCACCGCCCTGGTGGTAGCGGTCAACATCCCCGGCAACCTTACCGTCGGCTGGCTGCTGCGTCTCGGATTCCGGCGCTGGTCGACCCTGCTGATCTCGGGCGCCGGCATGGGCCTGGCAGCACTGGGTATCTTCCACGAAGGGTTTTCCGACAGCACCCGGCTGCTGCTCTGCCTGCTCTTCTCCTACCTGGGCGGCATGACTCCCGGCGCCGCCCTCTCCGGTGCCCCGGCGGTGGCCCCGACCCGGGGCCAGATCGGTACCGTCAACGGCATGATGGTGCAGGGCTCACACCTGGGCCAGCTGCTGGGCCCGCCGGCCCTGGCGGCCCTGGCCACCTACGCCGGAGGCTGGCAGGAAACCCGCTGGCTGATGCTGGCCGGTGCCGCGGGCATCGTACTGATGGCCCTGCTGTTCCGCCGCCTGCAGCTTGCAGAACCGGGCACCCCGGTGGCCGGCACGGAGTAACCGGTTCAGCGCAACCGGTCGACGCCGGCGACCAACTGCTTCACCGCCTCCCGCTTCGAGAGACCGGCCTTTGTCGCCGCATCAGACAGACTCTGTCGTGCCGAGTCGGTGGCGATACCGCGCTCGGCCAAGACGTCCCGCAGCGAGGTTTCGTCCACCTGGAAGAGGGCCGCCACCGAAGCCACCGGAGCCTCCTGCAGGGCCCGGTAGACCAGCTCCGGCCCCCCGGACTCGCTGGATGCGCTGCTGCCCAGGAACAGCCCGGTTGCCAGTATCACCGCAGCCGCACCGGAACGTGCCACGCCCTGCCGGAAGTGGTTGCTCAGTGCGCCCCAGTTGGACAGCAGATGAACCAGCATGAACAGCACAAAGGCCATTCCGAGCCACTCGTGGGCCGTTTTCACGGCCCCTTCCCCGAGGTGGAAAAACATCATCACGCCGCTGATGCTGACCACCAGCGCGAGGGTCGCCGTAACCGGTGTCGCCAACCGGCGTGGTAACCAGTGTTGCAACTGTTGATTGATTTGACTTGCCATCCCAGGTCTCTCCCTTTCTTGTTTGCAGGGCTTTACCTTAGTGCACTCACGTTGCTGGACTGTGTTCGCTGCGTAACGGAATGTAAGCGGGCCGGGACTCTGGCCTCAGTCCCCTGCTTGGGCCATCCGGGGATCGTGCATCCCCTCCTTGACCCCAAAGTGGATCAACAGGACGTTAACCGGGTAGGCTGCCAGCAGGCCGATACTGAGTGAGAACAGCATGGAACTCCAGAACAACGGGTTGCCCGGTCCCGCATCCCCCGCCAGCCAGAGATCCACGCCGATGGCCACGATCTCCATGATGGTGATGCTGGCGCTCTCGCTCCAGAAGGCATCGGATGACGCCTTGCCCAGCGCCACCCCATCCTGCATCAGGGGCCCCACGGTAAGACCGAACCCGGCCAGGTAGGCGAACAGGAAGGTGATCCCGGCCACCCACCAGCCGGAGAGTCCGAGAACGCCGACAGTGAGCAGCAGACCGGCCATCTCACCGGCGCCGCAACCGGAATAGCAATGGGCCACCGAACGGAAGCCCCGTCGCCAGATCGAATCATTGCTGATCTGGCGACGCCCCGAGTAGAAGTAGACCGCCAATCCCAGTGGCCCGGAGTAGGCCACGGTGAGTATCCAGACCCAGCGCATCAGGCCCTGGATCTGCCTGTTGGCGCGTAGCAGGTCAAGCAGCAACAGAAGCAGTGAGAACAGGACCAGGCCAACCCAGAGCGAGAGGATTCGAGGATCGGAGAAGATCGATCGCAGGTTTTCAAGAACCTCCATGGTGGCACTCCTCCTTGCCTGACGGGCGCGATCCGTTCACTGTTCTAATACCAGCGCCTCCGGCTTGGCGCCCAGGGCGTCCAGGGCACTGGTGACCGAGTCCATGAACGACTCCGGGCCACAGACGTAGAAGTGCTGATCGAAATCGCTGATCTTGCTCTCCAGATAGGCCTGGGTGATCCGCTGGTCATCGATCCCGCCGACACTGATCTCGGTGCAGGTCAGCAGGCACCGGTCCCCCAGCATGTGCCTGAACTCCTTCTCGTTGATGATGTCGGCCGGGGTCTTGTTGGAGAAGAGCAGGGTCTGATCCTGCAGCTGATTGCGCCGCGCCAGCTCCCGGAAAATGGCGATGAAAGGTGTAATCCCCGCTCCCCCGGCGATAAAGACCCCGGGCCCCTTGTAGTGGATGGTCCCGAACGGCTCGCTCAGGGTCAGCGCCTGGCCCGGCTCGATGGTATGCAGTGCCTGGGTGACGCCCTGGTGTGACGGGTACTGCTTGATAATGAACTCTATCACCTCGTCATCGGCCAGCGAGGTGGGGGTAAATGGCCGCCCCTCACCCCGCCAGCGATCGTTGTCGATGGCCAGTTCCACCCCCTGGCCCGGGGTAAAGCCGAAGCCCTCCGGCTTCTCCACGATAAATCGCTTCACATCGCGGGTGACGAATTCACTCATCAGCAATCGGGTTGAATACTCCACTGTTTCTCCTCCTGTATCGCATGTCCATTGGGGCTGGCATTCCTGCAATCCTGCACCGGTCCCTGTGGAATGGATGATGCGCGCCCCCTTCAGGAGAGCATAGCAATCAGCAGATTTTTGAAAGGTAATTCGAGGACCACCGGTCCGGGACAGTGTGCCACGCGAACCTTCCCGGCGGCTCTTGATCCATTCCCTGCCGGCCGCTACTATATATCTATATTTCTAGTTATATGGATTTTTTATGACAGCACTGCCTATCGACCTGGAGCTGGCCGCCCAGGGTTTCGCCGCCGTGGGTTCCGAATCCCGCCTCCAGGTGTTGCGAACCCTGGTCCGCGCCGGCGACCCCGGCCTTACCATTGGCGAGATCGGAGAACGCCTGGGTATCCCGGCATCGACCCTGAACCACCATCTCCGGTTTCTCGCCGCTGCCGACCTGATCCGGCAGGAGAAACAGGGACGGATGGTGATCAATCGCGCCAACTATCCCGGCCTGCAGGCACTGGCCGAGTTCCTGCTGCACGAGTGCTGTGCCGATTGCGGGCCGGTTGCCGCGGCGGAGACCCGATCATGAGCCAGGTCTCCGTGTCGATCGAAGAGGGGCTGGCGCCGGAGCGGGCCTGGCTGTTGCTGCCACGCCCGATCGATGACTGGACACAGCATTTTCTCGGTATCGAACTGGAGGCGGTACAGCGGGTACACGAGTTGGCCGCCCGTAACAGCCGGCAGATGGCCTACCTGGTACAACCCGCGGCGGGGAAAGTGCCCCGCATCCGCTACACCGTGGGCATGGCGAAGGAGCCACCCCCAAAGTGGATCTGGGAGATGGAAGAGAACCGCTACACCCGGGCCTCCGGCGAACTGGCTGCCCTGGCAGCCGAGATGGCAACGGGAACGGGCAGTCAGCGGCAGACGATGCAGCGCCTGGTGGAGCATACCGCGGGGCTGTTCGGCTACGACCACCCGGAGCAGCGCTTCAACCACGGCCTGGACGAGGTTCCGGCCATCTGCGGCACGGCAAGGGGCTCCTGCGTCGATATCAACACCTACCTGATCGCTGCAACCCGCAGTCTGGATATCCCGGTCCAGTACCTGGCCGGCTACTGGTTCCATCCACAACGCCGGGAGACCCTGGACATGCACTGCTGGCTGGCCCTACGGCTGGATGACGAGGTCTGTTTCTGGGACCTGGCACACCACCTCAAGTGGGGCGTGGAGCGGCTGGCGCCCGGGCTTAACCCGGCAAGTGGGCGGCGCGTGACCATGAGTTGCGGCCGCGGTCTCCGTTTCGATACTCCTCACGGTCCGGTGACGCTGAGCCACTTCTCCGAACCACTCTGGGTGCTGCCCGACGGCACCACCCGCAAGCCGCAACTGCGTATCCATATCAACGAACAGGATGGATCGGACAAGGTGCAACCATGACCCTGAAAACAGACAGCTGTTGCAGTAGCCCGGAGACCACTCGGTCCGTGGCCGATCTTCCCCCGGATCACGCCAATGCCGGAGCGGGCGGTATGGCAATCTGTTGCACCCCGGACAGCACCCCTGAAACCGGCTGTTGCGGTACTCAAGGTACGGATAGCCTCTATTCCCGACTGTTCGACCGGCTGTTCTCCGCCTGGCTGCTGATCGCCGTCATTCCGCTGCTGGTAATCATCCTCGACAACGAACGCATCACGGAGGTGCTCCGCATCGCCACCTCCGCCCTGGCCGGTACCGCACCCTTCATCCTCTTCGCAGTGCTGCTGATCGCGTTGCTCAAGGCCACGGGCGCGGAGAGCACGGTGGCCCGGGCCTTCGAGGGACGGCAGAACCGGATGATCGTTCTCGCCGCCCTGTTCGGCGGTCTCGCCCCCTTCTGCTCCTGCGAGGTGATTCCCTTCGTGGCGGGACTGCTGGCGGTGGGCGCCCCCCTGCCGGCCGTGATGGCATTCTGGCTCTCCTCCCCCCTGATCGATCCACCCTCCCTGCTGATTACCGCCGGCGCACTGGGCTGGGAGTTCGCCATCGGCAAGGCCGTTGCCGCGATCCTTCTCGGCCTGTTCGGCGGCTTCGGCCTCAGGCTGGCGATGGGTGGCGGCGCGTTCAGGGCGCCTCTCAGGGGAGAGACGAGCGGGAACTGCGGAGTAGCGGCAAACCCGTTCCAGGGAACTCCGGTATGGCGTTTCTGGCGCCAGCCGGCACGCCGGCTCGCCTTCCGCAGGGAAGGACTGAACAACGCCCTGTTCCTGTTCAAGTGGCTGACCCTGGCCTACCTCCTGGAGGCGCTGCTGATACTCTACATACCGGCCAGCCTGATCGGCGGCATAGTGGGTGGTGACGGCTTCGGCGCCATCCTGCTAGGCGCCCTGGTGGGCATGCCGGCCTACCTGAACAGCTACGCCGCGCCGCCCCTGGTGGCCGGCCTGATGGAACAGGGAATGGGTGGCGGCGCCGCCATGGCCTTCATGATCGCCGGGGCGATCAGCTCGATCCCGGCCATGACGGCGGTCTGGAGCCTGGTCAGGCGACCGGTATTCTTTGCCTACCTGGGATTCGGTGTCGGCGGTGCCGTGCTCTTCGGCAGCGCCTTTGCAATGCTGTAGCCGGATAACGCCGTCGGTTCAACGCTCGACGAACGCCCGCTCGATCACGTAGTGACCCGCTACCCCGGCACGGGACTCGTCGAAGCCACGGCGTTCGAGCAGTGCACAGGTGTCCTGCAACATGGCGGGGCTGCCACAGATCATGAAGCGGTCATGTTCCCGGTCGAATGCAGGCAGGGAGAGGTCCCGGAACAGCTTGCCGTCCTCCATCAGGTCGGTAATACGCCCCTGGTTGCGGTACCGCTCCCGGGTAACCGTCGGGTAGTAGAGCAGCTGCTCGGCCACCTGGTCACCAAAGTACTCGTTGGCCGGCAGCTCTTCACGGATCATCGTCTGGTAGGCCAGCTCGGAGACGTGACGTACCCCGTGGACCAGGATCACCCGCTCGTAACGCTCGTAGATCTCCGGGTCCTTGATGATGCTGAGAAAAGGCGCCAGGCCGGTGCCGGTGGCCAGCAGGTAGAGTCGCCTCCCCGGTAACAGGTGATCCACCACCAGGGTTCCGGTGGGTTTCTTGCTGAGCAGCAGTTCGTCACCCACCCGGATCTTCTGCAGATGCGAAGTGAGCGGGCCATCGGGCACCTTGATGCTGAAGAACTCCAGCTCCTCCTCGTAGTTGGCACTGGCGATGCTGTAGGCGCGCAGCAGCGGCCTCCCCTCCACCTCCAACCCGATCATGGTGAAGTGGCCATTATTGAAGCGGAAACCGCCACTGCGGCTGGTCCTGAAACTGAACAGGGTCTCGTTCCAGTGGTGAACCCGGGTAACCCGTTCGCGAATAAGCTGACTCATGACTGACCTGTTTCCGTCTGCGGTGGATGTATTGAGGAGGTGACTACAATAGCCCCGTCCGTATTCGGGGTGAAATATCTTGTTGGAATCGCCTTAGACAGGCATTCAACCAGCGGCCCGGCACGGTTATTCGTTGCCGGGATACTCCGTAGCGGAAGCGTGAAAGCTTGCGGAGGCAATTTCAACAGCCAAAGTGTGAGGGATTACCGGCACCCGGAGCACAGGTGCCGGGAGTGTGGCCCTCGGCTAGCCAGCGGCCTCCGGTTCAGGGTCGTCGCCATCATCACCCTTCGGCCGCTCAGCCACGCTACCGGTCCACTTGTTGATCAGGTCGATCGGCAGCGGAAAGACGATGGTATGGGTGTTCTGGTTAGCGATCTCGGTCAGGGTCTGCATGTAGCGCAACTGCAGCGCCTGGGGCTGTTTAGAGAGCATCTGCGCCGCCTGCAGCAGCTTCTCCGACGCCTCCAGCTCACCCATGGCATGGATCACCTTGGCCCGCCGGGAGCGCTCCGCCTCGGCCTGCTTGGCGATGGCCCGGATCATGCTCTCATCCAGGTCCACGTGCTTGATCTCCACGTTGGCCACCTTGATTCCCCAGGCGTCGGTCTGCTTGTCCAGGATCTGCTGGATATCCGCGTTCAGCTTGTCCCGCCCGGCCAGCATGTCATCCAGCTCATGCTGTCCCAGAACCGAACGCAGGGTGGTCTGGGAGAGCTGGCTGGTCGCCTCCAGGTAGTTCTCGACATGGATAATGGCCCGCTCCGGATCGATCACCCGGAAGTAGATCACCGCATTAACCTTGACTGAGACGTTGTCCATCGAGATAACGTCCTGGGTCGGCACATCCATCACCAGGGTGCGCAGGTCGACCCGTACCATCTGCTGAATAACCGGGATAACGATGATCAGGCCCGGTCCCTTGACCTTGTAGAACCGGCCCAGCAGAAAGATGACGCCCCGCTCGTACTCGCGCAGCACACGGAACATGACAAACAGCAGCAGTGCAACCAGCACCAGCAGCGATAGAACAAAATAGGGTACGCCCACCATCTCAATCCTCCTCCTTGTCGACCACAAGTATTAAGCCGTCCAGCTTCCTGATCCGAACCCGGTCGCCCACGGCCAGGGGTGCGTCGCAACGCACCGCCCACAGTTCGCCGTCGTAGCGGGCCAACGCCTGGCCCGGGTTGACCTGCTCCACCAGCACTGTCCGGCCTACCCCGCTACCCACATCGAACACCCGGGGACGACGATGGGCACGCATTGCCATGCCGAGGACCGCGAACAGCAACAGTCCGGTCATCAGCGACAGGGCGGCGATCACCGGCATGGCGATCTGGTAGGCGGGAACGTCCGTATCCATCAGCATGATGGAGCCGATCACAAAGGCGATCAGCCCGCCGATGCCGAAGATGCCGAAACTGGGCATCATCACCTCGGCCGCGATCAACCCCACCCCGAGCAGCATCAGGCCCAGGCCGGCGTAGCTGACCGGCAGGATCTGGAAGG
>JAPHTA010000107.1 GCA_026196475.1 Sedimenticola sp. | reverse complement strand
CGGGCCGAAGAAAAAGGATACGGTTCTTGGACCTGCCGGTAGGATGGGTGGAGCCGGCGAGGCGTAACCCATCGTTCTTGATACTGGTTGATGGGTTGCGCTTCGCTTCACCCATCCTGCACGGGGCTTATTCGCGGCGAGGGCGCCGCTCCTACCGCTATCCGGCCAATCCCAACCCTCCTGTAGGAGGCCTGCCCCCGGGCCGAAGGAGCTGCGCACGTTTTGGAAACCGCGCATCCTTCACCGCGGCGGGTCGAGTTGCCGGTTGATGGAGCCGTTGATGCGGAACCAGCCGGCTACGCTGTAGCGGTCCCGTCCGGCGGCCAGCACCTCGTGCGGGAACTCCTCGCTCAGGAAGATCACCAGGGTGCCGAATCCCGGCACCACCTTGCCGATCTCGTCACCGTCATCCGGCGCGTAGAGTACCAGTTCACCCCCCTGGTCCGGCTCCCAGCCACGATTCAGGTAGGTGACCAGGGTCAGCACCCGGTTCGAGTCACCGCGAAAGGCGTCCAGGTGTTTCCTGTAGAAGTCGCCCGGGGCGTAGTGGGCGAAGTGGCTTTCGAACGAGAACAGGCCCAGGAACAGGCGCCGGTTGAGATAGCTCTTGAGCCGTTCCGTCCATGCAAACCAGGCTTCGGCATCCGGGTCGTCACTCTCCATCCAGGCGATCCGGTCACGACGCACGAAGCGGTTGTGCGCCTCGCCCGTTCCACGCCCGATCCGGGCCGGATGGAAGTGACTGGCCTGGAAACGGCCCAGGTAGTGCAGCAGGCTTTCGGTTACGGGTCCCGGGAGGGCGGCGGGTAGAGCGATATAGCCACGGGACTCGATGCCCTCGGCGATACGTTCAAACAGGCTCTCGTCCTCGGGCGGACGGACAGCACTGAAGCCGGACTGTTTTGCAGGCAAGCGGGTATCACTCGATCAGGGGTCGACCGGGGACGGTCGGCGGGTGGCGCTATTCTACGGCGGGGCCCGGGATCGCACCAGCAATAAATCTGCAGCGCTGGCAGCTGCGAGTTGCGGGAGGCGCGGGCCTCCCGCAGCGGGGATCAGGAGCAGGAGCCGCAGCAGACGCCGGGGCGCTCGGACTCTTTTTTCTCTTCCGTAGTCTCCGCCTTGATCTCGACCGCGATGGGGGTGCCGGTTTGCGGCTGTTCGCTGTCGGTGTTCTGGGCTTCGGTCGCCTCGCTGGCGGTATTGTTTTGTTCGCTCATCTCTCTTTTCATCCTCTTTTCGGGTGGTACGATGGGCGGCCAGCATAGGGGAGGTATGCCTGTTGTGCCTTATCCCAAGTCAAGTGCCGTCCATCAACCATCCCGGCCCGTGTTGTGCCCTGGTTGTACCCGGTACGGATCGATTGAAGAGGAGACTCGATAGCATGGGCAAACGGATGCAGGCATTCCTGCTGCTTGGAGTGGCCTCCGGGCTGTTGTGCAGTTTCGGCGGGCGCTACCTGCCGGATATCCGCTGGCTGAAGGATGCCTATCCCGGGGTGGTGCTGGGGCTGTTCCTCTTCTTTGCCGGTCGCTACGTCGCCCACCGCGCCGGCCGCAAGCCGCTCTCCGCGCTGCTGGTGACGGTCTCCGCCGGGATCATCGGCTGGCGCCTGGCGGTCAAGGTGGGTACCGATTCCGGTATCGAACCGCTGTTCCTGTATGCCGTTTGCGGGACGGTAGGGGCGGCCTGTGTCGCCGTCGGGCTGCTCTACGCCTGGAGCATCCGATCCGGTATCGCGCCGTTCCTGCTGATCACGCTGGCCGCCGGTGCGCTGGGCGGTTTCCTGTTTCATCTTCTGGAGCAGTTGGGCGACATCAGCAGTCTCCGGCCCGGCCACTGGTGGAGTACCTGGTTGTTCACCCTGTGGCAGGGGGTGCTGTTCGCCGGTCTCGCTTTCGCTCTCCGATTCGCCTCATCCAAGGGCTGGCAGCCCGGCATTTCAAACCGCCGGGCGGTTTAACGCTTTCAGCCACTCGCGCGGCGACTGCCCGGTGTGGGACCGGAAGCTTCGCGACAGGGCGCTGGCGCTGGCGTAGCCCACCACGTCGGCGACATACTGTACCGGCCTGCCCTGGCGCAGCAGGGACTGGGCCACGGTCAGCCGCCACTCCGCCAGGTAGGCTCCCGGGGTACTGCCCACTACTTCCCGGAAGTGGTAGGCGAAGCGGGCCCGGGACATGCCGGCCTCCTGTGCCAGGGATTCCAGGGTCCAGTCCTGGGCCGGTTGCGCGTGCAGGGCGTTGATCGCCCGGGCCAGCCGGTTATCCGCCAGCCCGGCCAGCAGGCCCACCTGCAACCGGTGCCGGTCCATCAGGTCACGCAATACCAGCACGATGATCACCTCCATCATCCGGTCCAGGATCGCCTGCTGACCACAGTGGTGTGCGGATGCCTCCACAAACAGCAGTGACAGGGCCTGCTCCAGTGCCGGTATATCGGAAAGCGGAATCACCACCACCTCCGGCAGGGCGCGAGCCAGGGGGTTGTTCAGCCCGCTGCCGAACTCGAAAGACGCGCACACCATCTCCACGTCCACATCCAGTGGTTTCAGGTGGTGGGTGGTGGGATTCATGTACAGGAACAGGGTGGGTTCATCGAACTGCAGTTGCGGGTGGGTTGGGGCGGCCACCCGGAGGCGGCCCTGCTGCAGCAGGTGGATGTAGCCGATCCCCTCCTCCCGATCGAACCGGGCCGAGTGGCAGAGTGGACCGGTCTGGAACACCCGGGCCCGGAGGGTGAAACACTTCAGCAGTTCTACCAGTCTGTCGCCCATGATGATACTCAATGTATGAAATTAGATACGAAATGATACCTATCGTAGCTCGGTGTGGGGGAATATCAAGCCGTGCCCAAAAGGCACCGTTTCATTTTTCAATGACAGAGGAGAGATTCATCATGACGCGAATTGCACCGATCGGGCGGGATGCCGCCGATACCCGCACCGCCACCACCCTGCGCGCCGTGGAGGCCAAGCTGGGCATGCTGCCCAACATGTTCGCCACCTTTGCCCATGCGCCTGCAGCGCTCAACGGTTACCTGCAACTGGCCGAGTCGATCGCCGGCGGGCGCCTCAGTGCGGCCCAGCGTGAACAGCTGGCCATTGCCCTGGCCGACGCCAATCGCTGTGAGTACTGCCTCAGCGCCCATGCCGCGCTTGGCCGTGGTGCCGGTCTCGATGACACGGCTATCGATCTGGCCCGTGAGGGACGGGCGGATGATGCGCGGGATGGGGCCATCCTGGAGCTGGCGCTGGCGATTAATCATAACCGGGGTGAGATCAGTGATGCCCAGATCGTCGCGGCCCGCGAGGCGGGGCTGGATGATGGACTGATCGTGGAGATCGTGGCCAACGTGGCGCTCAACGTGCTGACCAACTACCTCAACCGGGTGGCCGGGACCGAGGTGGACTTTCCCCGGCTGGCGCTCTCGGTCGCGGCCTGAAGGGGACGCTCTTTATCAAGGAGACAGGATATGAACAGAGTATTGAAAGCGGGTCTGATGGCTGTGCTGTTGTTTGGCGGGTTGCTGGTGAGCCTGTCGGGGTTGGCGGAGGGTGAGCGTCGCATCGGCGCCGCGGTATACGATGCCGGGGGTAACCTGCTACGCCCTGAGGGGTTCCGGGAGTGGGTCTTCATCGGCGCTCCCCTGACCCCGAACGGACTCAACAACGGGAGCGCCGGGTTTCCGGAGTTTCACCACGTCTACGTAAACCCGGATGCGTTTGCCGTGTATAGGCGTACCGGCCTCTTTCCCGAGGGTACAGTGGTGACCAAGGAGCTGGTGCTGCTCAAGCCGGGGCTACATCCGGACGGCTCTCTTGATGCACCCTCCGGGCGCGGTTTTTTCGCCGGCCGCTACAACGGTATGGATGTGATGGTGAAGGATAGTCAGCGTTTTGCTGAAACCGGAGGTTGGGGTTTTTTCAACTTCGGTCATCAGGCGCCGCCTTACAGCAAGAGTGCCGCGGCTGCTCCGGCTGCCGACTGTGCCGGCTGTCACCAGGCCAACGCAGAGAAGGATATGATGTTCACCCAGTACTATCCCATCCTGCAGTAGCCGCTTCCCGGTCATTCCGCGGGTTGGAATGGCCGGGCTATTTCTGATCCCGGCGGGCCAGCCGGATCGTCTGCCGGTTCTCGTGCAGTAGCGCCCGGGCCTGCCGCTGCAGCGGGATTTCCATCTGCCGGCCGAGTGTTTCCGCTGCCTGAAGGAACCCCTTCTCCCTGAGCGGCGGCAGGCCGCCATCGAAGGCAAAGGCGACACAGTTGCCGTCCGGGATGCCGAGCGTCATCACCGCATCCCCGAAAACCGCCTGCAACGACTCGTTCAGGGCGTGGTGGGTCAGGCGGCTCTTGATCCAGTAGTTGCAGACGAGGATACCGCCGGGCCTGAGGATCGCCCGGCAGGCGGCCAGGAAGTGCTGCCGGGCCTGTAGCTGGTTCATGCCATCGGGAAGGTAGAGATCGAGCAGGACAAGGTCGCTGGTAGCCGGTCGCCGGTTGAGGTACTCCCAGGCATCCATGAGGTGGAGCCGCAGGCGAGGGTCCTGGGGCAGACCGAACCACTCCCGGGCCAGATCCACTACCCGTGGACGCATCTCCACCGCGTCGATGCGACATCCCGGCTGGTGGGTCAGTATCGCCCGGGCCAGGGCGCCGGCGCCCAGTCCCAGCAGGGTGCAGTGGCGGACTTCCGGGTGCAGCAGGAAGCCGAGCATCATGGCCCGGGTATAGGCGTGGCAGAGTCGCTGCGGTTTCAGCATGTCGACGCAGCTCTGCTCCACCGAATCGCCAAAGCAGAGCATTCGCCGCCCGGCATCCTCCCGTACCGTAAGATCGCCCCAGTCGTCGTGGCATTGGTGGAGTGCAACAGGGGTATGAGACATGGCGGTTCCGCAGCGGGAGGGGTCGGTCGATGGTAGCAGGCAAACCGTTGCCGGTGAACGTGGATTGTCGCATGGCCGTTGGCCGGGAGGGAGCAGGCTGCCGGTGTCGGCGTTTCCTAAGCGCTGGGCGACTGGTATTCTGGCCCCTGTCCTGCGGGCGAATCTGAACAACAAGGCCTTGGCGTCGGAACGAAACGAAATTGACTATATGGGAAAAAAGCCTGCTGCTGATCCTTCTGCGACGGGAGCTGGAGACGGAGCGCGACATCGACTGGCAGACCCTGCACCGGCGCGACCGCAGCTGGGCCCTGGAGCAACCCGCGCAGTCAGCGTGGACTCTGTTGCGGTGCTGGCTGCTGCAGCGGAGGGCGTTTAGCGGCGCTGGGCTGTTCGTCTATTTCGCCAGTGCCGTTGCCTTCATTATCGGTTGCAGCCTGATGGCGGGCCTGCTGGCCTACCAGCCGTTTCAGCGGATCAACCTGCTCTGGCTGCTGCTGCTGGGGGTGCTGCTGCCGTTTCTCTGGTGGCTGCTGGCGCTGTTCTTCAGCGCCGCCCAGGTGCCGTTCCCTTTGCGTTCCCTGTATGAACATCGCCTGCCCGGCGGGCCGGTTCCGGCGCCCTTGCGCCCCCTGTTGAAACAGACCGTTCTGGTGCTCGGACAGCAGCTGTCGCTGCTGTTTGCGTTGGGCATGCTGCTCGCCTTTCTGCTCTACCTGCTGGTCACCGATCTCGCCTTCGGTTGGTCATCAACCCTGGAACCGGGTGGTGGAACAATCCATCAACTGACCAGTTTCCTGGCCTGGCCCTGGCAGGCGCTGTGGCCGGCGGCGGTGCCCTCGATCGAGCTGATCGAACAGACCCACTACTTTCGGGCCGCACCGCTGACGGCGACGGACCCGGCCCTGTTCGGGCAGTGGTGGCGCTTCCTGCTGATGTGCCTGCTCTGTTACCTGCTGCTGCCGCGCCTGGTCAGCTGGCTGGTGATGCGTCTCCGGCTGGGTCGCCTGCAGGAGCGGGTGCGGGCCGATGACGCCCTGGTCAGCGGCCTCTGGCAGCGGCTCTCCAGCGAATTGATCGAACAGGAGACGGAGCCGGTAGAGCAACATCGGTCTGAGTCGGTAGCCGCCGAAGGGGAGAGTTTTTCCGGAAGCTTCACCCAGGTGATCTGCTGGGGGAGTTGGCCGGCAGAGTTGATTGAACGGGTGCGTCGGCAGTTGAATGTCGGGCCAGCAGGCCTGCAGTGGCTGGATGCCGATAGTGGAACGGATGCCGCTACCATAGACCGCTTTCTGGGGCCGCTACCGGATCAGCCCCTGCTACTGCTGTGCAAGGGTTGGGAGCCGCCCACCGGCGAGGTGGCCGATCTCTGCGAACTGCTGGCGCGCCGGCGTGGCCGGCTGTTCCTGTGGCCGGTCCCGCTACAGGGTATGGAGGGAACACGCCAGCAACGCCTGTTGCACTCCTGGCAGTCTTTCATGGGCCGGATTCCGGATCGCTTCCACCTGGTGGCGTTGCCCATGGCCGGGGAGGTGGCGAGTGAGTGACCATCCGGTACTGGCGGTGGTGGGCCACCCCAACAAAGGCAAATCGTCGGTGGTGGCGGCCCTGACTCAGAATGACCAGGTGGAGATTTCAGCCGACTCCGGCACCACCCGGGTGGCGCAGCGATTCAGTCTCAAGCTGGATGGCCGCACGGTGTTCGAGCTGGTGGATACGCCGGGGTTTCAGCGCGCCGGCAAATGCCTGGCCTGGCTGCGACAGGAGTCGGTGGCGGCTGATCGTCGGCCGGACCGGGTGGCGACTTTTGTCAGGCAATTCCGTGACAGTGGAAGCTTTACCGACGAGGTGGAGCTGCTGACGCCGATCCTGCAGGGGGCCGGCATCATCTACGTGGTGGATGGCTCGCTGCCCTACAGCCCCGAATACGAGACCGAGATGGAGATCCTGCGCTGGACCGGCCGCCCGCGGCTGGCCCTGATCAACCCGATCGGTGGTGAAGAGTACGTGGCCCAGTGGCAGCAGGCGCTCAACCAGTACTTCAGCCTGGTGAGGCTGTTCGATCCCTTGCGCGCCTCTTTCGATCAGCATCTGCAGCTCCTGCGCACCTTTGGTGAGCTGGAGGCGGGTCAGGGCGTCGACTTCAACCAGGCGGTTGCCCGCCTGGAGGTGTACCGCCGCCTCAAGCTGCAACAGGCGGCCCGCATACTGGTGGAGACGCTGTACCAGCTGCTTACCTGTCAACTCTCCAGCAGTCGCTTGCAGCAGGCGGCGGAGAGCCGCCTTGCGGAACTGTTGCCGGACGAGATCGAACGCTTCAACCGGCACCTGAACCGTATCGAACGCGAGGGGCAGCAGCAGCTGGAGGCGCTGTTTCTCTACCACCGGCTGGAGCCGGAGATGCGGCGCCTGGAGGTGCACCGGGACGAGCTGATGGACCAGTCCCGGTGGTCGTCCTGGGGCCTGGAGCGGCGGCAGCTGGCGCTGGTCAGTGCTGCGGCCGGTGCCACCCTGGGCCTGCTGGCGGATGCCGGGGCCGGCGGCAGCTCCCTGTTCACCGGCGCCCTTGGCGGTGGCGTAGTGGGTGGCCTCTCCGGATGGTTTGGCGCCGACTGGCTGAAGCAACGGCTCCCCGGCTGGCTCCAGTTCAGCGCGGAGAAACACCTGCTGGGCCCGGTCAGGGATCCCAACTTCGCCTTTGTCATCCTGGGCCGGGCGCTCAGTCACGCCCGGGCCATGCTGGCGCGCAGCCATGCCGACCGGGCACGCATGGAGGTTCCTGATATCGGCAACCAGGGTATGCAGGCGATGCCGATGAAGTCCCAGGTGCGGCTGCTCAAGCAGTGTCGCCAGCTGGCCCGGCAGGGCCCCCAGGGAAAGGCTGCGGAACAGCTGCGTGAGTGGCTGTTCCAGCAGCTCGGTGGCTGAACCAGAAGTGCGCTACCCGATTGTGCCGGGCCTGTCCCCCGGGGGGAAAACGGCCCTGGTCAACGGTGGTAGGAGGCCATCTCGATCGGTTGGTGGCGTTGCATGATCTCGGTTACTTCCCGTTCTATGGCGTCCGGGATCATCACCTTGATTTCGCTGTGTTCGTGATCGGCGTAGATCTTCTCCCGGTCGATGCCGCAGGCAATCAGGTCCTGCATGGTATTGCGTATGGTATCGATCGAAGAGAAGGCGCCGGTGATCGTGGTCGTCATGGTGAATTCCCTCCCTCAGGGCGGAGACAGCCGGCCGGCCATTGGAGTCGCCGGTGGCTGCCTCCGGGATGGTTGATACAGTACGACTGTATCCCTAAGCCTAGGCCAGGGCAGGATCGTGTACAAGGCGGCCAATGGGGGCTTTTCAGCCTGGTTTCATCTTGCCGGTGTAGCCTGTGGGCAGGATGGAGAGGTTGCGGGCTGCCGTCGATTTGCCGAACAGCCGGGCTTCTCCCGCATACATCACCCCGCCCGCTGGCGGGATGTCGTACGGAGGTTGATAATGAAACGCATCATGTTGTTGCTTATGCTGCTGGTGCCCCTGCTGTCGCTGGCCGAGAGTGATCATGAACGGGCCCGGGCGCTGCACGAGGCGGGGAATATACTCTCCCTGGAGCAGATCCTGGAACGGGTGCGGGAGCACTACCCGGGGCGCCTGCTGGAGGTGGAGCTGGAGCAGGAGGGCGAGAGCCTGATCTACGAAGTGGAATTGCTGGACAGCGAGGGCCAGGTGTGGGAGCTCGAGCTGGACGCGGTGAGCGGTGAAATGCTGAAACAGAAGCTGGAGAAGTAGGGATGCGCTTGCTCCTGGTGGAGGATGATGCGCAACTTGTTGCTCGCCTGAAACCGGCCCTGAAGCGCGCCGGGTTCGCGGTGGATGTTGCCGATAACGGTGTCGACGGCGAGTTCCTCGGCGACGAGGAGCCGTATGACGCCGTTATCCTGGATCTGGGTTTGCCGCAAAGACCGGGGCTTGAAGTGCTGGCGAACTGGCGCCGCAAGCAGAACCCGGTGCCGGTCCTGGTGCTGACCGCCCGGGATGCCTGGCACGAGCGGGTGGACGGCTTCAAGGCGGGTGCCGACGACTACCTGGGCAAACCATTCCATATCGAGGAGCTGGTGGCCCGGCTGCTGGCCCTGGTCCGCCGCAGTGCGGGCCAGCCGTCCCACGAGCTTAGCCAGGGTGGATTGCGCCTGGACGAGGATCAACAGCAGGTACTTCTGGCAGACGGGGAGCGGGTCGAGCTGACCGGCACCGAGTTCCGCCTGCTGCGCTACTTCATGCTGCACCCGGGGGAGATCCTCTCCAAGACCCGGCTTACCGAACACCTCTACGAGCAGGATTTCGATCGCGACAGCAACCTGATCGAGGTCTACATTCGTCGCCTGCGTGAACGTATCGGAAAAGAGCGTATCGAGACCCGGCGCGGCCAGGGCTACCTGTTTCGTGGAGAGGCGTCTTGAGGTCCCTCGGCCAGCAACTGCATATCGGGCTGGCGATCGGCCTGCTGGTACTGCTCGGCGTGCTGGGCTGGGGTGGGGTACGGGTCACCACCGCCCTGGCCGATCACTTCGTCGGTTCGCGCCTGGTGCATGACGCTGAGGCGGTGCTGTCGGCGATGCGCCTGGATGAGAGTGACCGGCCGCTGATACGTTGGCGACGCCTGAGCGCGATCTACGACCAGCCCTTCTCCGGACACTACTACCAGGTCACCTTTCCCGACGGGCACCGGGTCGGCTCCCGTTCGCTCTGGGACCAGCAGCTGGAGATCCCCCAGTTCGCCCCCGGCAGCGAGGAGCAGTGGCGGATGCCGGGTCCGGACGGCCAGGAGCTGCTGGTGCGGGTTGCCGGCTACAGCAAGCAGGGCCGCACCTTCACCCTGGTGGTGGCGGAGGACATGACCCCGCTCAATCGGCGCATGCAGCAGTTCGAGTGGCTGTTGGTATCCCTGGTGCTGCTGATCACCCTGCTGCTGTTCGTCGGCCAGCAGTGGATCGTGCGCCGTGCCCTGCGGCCGCTGGAACGGATGAGTGGCGAGATGCGTCGCCTGGAACAGGGGGAGGTCAGTCAGCTCACCGGCCAGGTGCCGCGCGAGGTGGCACCCCTGGTGGATCAGTTCAATCACCTGTTGACCCTGTTCCAGCAGCGACTGGAGCACTCGCGCAAGGGATTGGGCAATCTCTCCCACGCCTTGAAAGGGCCGATCAACCTGCTGCAACAGCAGTTGCAGAGCGAAGAGATGCGGGCCTATCCCGACCTGAAGGCGCAGATGGAGCAGCAGATCCAGCGCGTGCAGCAGTTGATGGAGAGGGAGATGAAGCGGGCCCGGCTGGCCGGCACCGGTATCTCCGGCAGTCGCTTCAACCCGGCCGAGGAGATGTCAGCACTGGAGGGGGTATTGCGCCAGGTCTACCGGGACAAGTCACTGCAGATCGGGTGCGAGGTACCCACGCGGGAGACCCTGCCGGTAGACCGGGAGGATATGCTGGAGCTGCTCGGTAACCTGATGGACAACGCCTGCAAATGGGCCCGGGGACAGGTCCGCTGCGTGATCGAGCAGGATGAGAAGCTGCGTATCCGGGTCGAGGACGATGGCCCCGGGGTCTCTGCCGAGTCGCTTGCCCGGCTGGCCGAGCGCGGGGTGCGAATCGACGAGACGGTGGACGGCCACGGTTTGGGACTGGCGATCACCAAGGACATGGTGAAACGTTATGGCGGCAGCATTGGTTTCGACCGTTCACCCGCTTTGGGCGGGTTGCGCGTCAGCGTGGAGTTGCCGATCGGCTGAATCTGCGTGGCCGGGTTCAGGTTCCGGCCTCCCGTGGGGTCCCCTCCCTGAATACCACCCGGAAACCCCGTTTCAACTGCATGTCGCGACGTTTGATCAGGGTCTGCTCCGCTGCCTCCCGGGTGTCGAAATGCTCCCGGGTCACCTGGCCGCGCGTGCCCTGAATTCCCGACTCCCGGACCAGGTTCCACCCCTCAAGCAGGTCCGGCTGCAGGTGCAGATGGTAGTAGCGGAGCGGCTGCTCCGGGGAGTGCAGTGTCTGCATGTAGATACGCATGTCGGTCTGTTGGCCTGTCTGCTCTGTCCGGGATCGGGGGAGGCGTGGGTTCGGTTCCCGGGTAACGCCTCAGGTAGTGCATTTGGCCGAAAAATCGCGGTTATTTCAAGCGCCGGCGAATTATTCAGCCCGGTTTCATGTTGCCGGATTAAGCTTGTAGACAAGGAAGCAAGAGATGTAAGGAGAGAGATCATGAAGAGCAACAGACGCAGATACATGCTGGTCGTGGCGATTGCCGCACTGCTCGGTGGTGGTGCGCTACTGGCGGCCAACCCGCCAGCGCAGGGTCCGATGGCTTTTGCCAGCTACGACGCCAACGGGGACGGGCGGGTCAGTCCGGACGAGTTCTACAACGCACGCAACGCGCGTATCGCCGAGCGGGCCAAGGCCGGGTACATGATGCGCAATCTCGGCAATGCCCCGGCCTTTGAAGAGCTGGACGGTGACGGCGACGGCTACCTGAGCGAGCTAGAACTGCTGCGTGGGCAGAATGCCCATATGCAGCAGCATCGGGGTCGCCAGGGAGGCGCCATGCGTGGCCCTGGGCAGGGTGGTATGCGCGGAGCAGGCCGCCAGGCATCATTTGCCGACTTTGACGGCAACGGGGACGGGGTGGTGACGGAAGACGAGTTCAACCAGACCCGCGGCGCCCGCCAGGCGGCCAGTGCGGAACGGGGTTCCATGATGCGGAATGCCGCATCGGCGCCCTCATTCCGGAGTTTCGATCGCAACGGCGACGGGCAGCTGACCCCGGATGAGTTTGTTCCCGGGAACAGGATGGCGCAGTAGTTGACAGGAGGCGGCACCGCAAGGGTCGCCAGGGCCTGTTAACAGGCCCTAGTCGTCCACCGTGGAGAGGTAGGCGAAGATGTCGGTCAGCTCCTCGTCGGTGAACTCGTTCAGCAGCTCCTCGTTGGGTGAATCCACATCGTGGATGCGCTCCAGCTTGCGCAATTTTTTCACCTGGACCCAGAGGTAGCTGGTGTACTGGCCGGCCAGCATCGGCACCGCCTTCTCCTCGTGGCCCCAGCCTTCCTTGCCGTGGCAGGTATCGCACTCCTTGCTGTAGATCTTTTCGCCCCGCTCCACATTGCCCTCCGCACGCGGTACCTGCATGATCTGCTTGGACGCCAGCAGGCGGGCGTAGGCGTCGAAGTCAGGGTCATCCTCGTTGGCCGGTGGCAACTGGGTCTGGAGTTCGATTTCGGCCAGGTAGCGTGAGATATGGTAGATCTCGGGTTCGGGTAACTGGCGATCGTCGATATACTCCACCATGGCGAAGTTCTTTCGAACGCGGTCGCGGAACAGGCGCAACTGGTTACGGATGAACTCCAGGGGCTGGCCGGCGATACGGGGGTACTCGCCCTCCTTGCCGCCCTGGCCAAACTCACCGTGACAGCCGGCGCAGAGTTCATTGATCTCCTCGCCGATATCGGGGTCGTATTCATATTCCTGGGCCTGTGACGGATTGCCCAGGCAAAGCAGAGACAACGCTGAAAACAGGATCAGTGTTCGTAAATGAGACATGGATTTACACTTCTCGAAAAACGGTTGGTGCGCGCATCGGTTTCGGTGACGCAAAATTCCGCCGTATTGGAACAGAAAACCGCCTGCCGGTATTTTGATTTCGATCAAATGGGCTGCATTTTATCTCCATTTTTCGCAATCAACGATTCCATTTCCCGGTTTGACAGGACAGAGCGTTGAAACGATCAATCACCCCCGGCGACTGGTTGCTGGCGGCAGGCGAACAGCATTCCGAGGCGATTGCCGTCACCAGCGGCCAGCGCCAGACCCGCTACCGGCAGCTGTCCTGCGAGGCGGCTTCCCTGGCGCAGGCGCTGGCGGATGTGGGGATCTGCCGTGGACAGGTGGTTGCGCTGCAAACCGGTTCGAGTCAGCAGATCGCTGCCCTGCTCTACGCCGCCCTGCATCTCGGTGTGGCACTGATGCCGCTGGACCCGGCGATGGAGGCGGATCGCCGCGACAGGTTGCTGGAGAGCATTGGATGCGACTGGCTGGTGGTCTCCGGAGAGGGGGGCGGGGGGATTCCGGCACAGGCGTTGTTCTCCGCGGCTGCCGGTATTGACCCGTCCCGTGTCAGTCCGGGCCGGCCGCTGGCCCGGGACCAGGTGCAACTGATCATCGCCACCAGCGGCACCACCGGCCAGCCGAAGGGGGTGATGTTGAGCGCGGCGAACCTGTCCGCCAGCGTGACCGCTTCCCGGCAGCGACTGGGGCTGGCAGCGGAGGACTGCTGGCTGGCTTGCCTCCCGCTGTTCCATATCGGGGGGCTGTCAATCCTGTTGCGCACCCTGGAGGCCGCGGCCCATGTCCACCTGCTGGACCGGTTTACCGCGGAAGCGGTCTGGGCCGAGGTCGGGAGCGGCCGCGTATCCCATCTCTCCCTGGTGCCGGCAATGCTTGATCGCCTTCTCACCCATGCCGGAAAGGTCCGTCCCCCGGCGGCGCTACGGGCGGTGCTGGTGGGGGGCGGGCCGCTCTCAACAGAACTGGCCCGACGCGCCCGGCGCCAGGGTTGGCCGCTCTGTGTCAGTTACGGGATGAGTGAAACCGCCTCCCAGTTCGCCACCGACTGTTCGGCCACAGCCGGCGAGGAGCCGGGGCAGGTCGGCCTGCCGCTGCCCGGGTACCAGGTGCGACTGGCCGGAGACGGTCGCATCCGGGTCCGCGGGCCGGCGGTGATGCTGGGTTACGCCAACCGGGAACGCGAGCCGGGGGGCGGTCTCGAGCAGGGGTGGTACGAGACCGGAGACCTGGGTCGGATCGACGAGGCGGGGCGCCTGCAGGTGATTGGCCGGGCCGATGACCTGCTGGTGAGCGGGGGCAGAAATATCCATCCGGCTGAGGTGGAGGCGCGGCTGCTGCAGTGTCCGGGGGTGACCGGCGTCGGGGTGACCGGCCGCGAGGACCCGGTATGGGGTGTGGTGCTGGTGGCGCTGTTCACCGGGGAGGTGACAGAGCGGGCACTGGAGCAGTGGAGTCGAAATCACCTGCCGGGTCCGTTGCGGCCGCGGCAGTTTGTGGCGGTTTCCGCGCTTCCACTGAACACCATGGGAAAGCTCTACCGGCCCGGCCTGCGGCAGCTGATCACCGACCAGGATTGAGCCGGGCTATTCCGGCTGCAGGGTCATCAGCAGGCTGCCCACCTGCACCGGGTCGCCGATCTCCACGTGAAGGGCGCTGACCCGGCCGGAGCGGGGGGCGGGTATGTCCAGGGTGGTCTTGTCGGTCTCCAGGGTGAGCATCGGTTCATCGCGCCACACCCGGTCACCCACCGCCAACGGAATGTCGCTTACCAGCAGCTCGCCGTCGCCGCAGGCGCCGCAGCTCTGCCAGCACTCGGGCATCGGTGGCAGCTGGATCTCCACGCGTTCGCTCATTGGGTTCGGGGGTTGCGGGCCTGACGACCGTTGATGCCCCAGTTCTCGAAGGGTGGCTCGTGGATCAGGATCATGACGTCCTCCGCTGCGATGGATAGCGCGGCGTGCAGGTTGTGATAGATCTTTTCGAACAGTGCCGCCTTGATCTCCCTGGAACGACCCGGAAAGGAGGCGATCTCGATGGTCAGGAAGTCGCTGCTGCGACCGGCCGGGTAGAAGTAGTGCTCGGGCCGGATCTCGATCAGCCGCTGGTTGCGGTTGTCCGGAGCCAGGCCGAGGGTGCTGACCAGGGCGGCGTGCACCGACTCCATCAGCTGCCGGATCTCTTCGCTGGGTCTGCCCGCCTGCAGGGTGATGGTGACGATAGGCATGGCTGCTACTCCTGGTGTTGGTTGGGCGTGTCGCGGCGCAGTATAAACCCGCTGCCCGGGCACTCTCCAACCCGGACCCGGCCCTGTTCGATTGCCGGTGCATGACCCAGGTCGTGGCTGAACAGGTCGCCGGTGGCCAGGCCATGGGCGGTCGGCCCGGTTACCTGGTCTGTAAATGCGGCAAGGTGCAACAGGGGCCAAAGTCCGGCGCTGCTCTCCAGGCAGCTGGTTATCACGCAGTGCAGTCCAAGGGGAGCGGCCTGCCGGATCAGGTCGCGCGCCGGCAGCAGGCCACCGAGAAGTGCCGGCTTCAGCACCACGCGTCGTACCGGCAGTGCGGCCAGCGGACGCTGGCGCAGGAAGCCGGTCAGTGATTCGTCAGCCGCCAGGTCGAAACGGGCGGCCTGCTGCAGCTGTGCCATGGTGTTGTCGTCCCACCGGGCCAGCGGCTCCTCCAGGCTCTCCACCGGGAGGTCGTTGAGTCGCTGGATCCAGGCCAGCGCCTGATTCGGGTTCCAGGCCCGGTTGGCATCCAGGCGCAGGTACACGCTATCGGGAAGTTCCGCCGCCAGTTGCTGCAGGTGTGCCAGCTCCTGCGACTCCGGGTGGATGCCAATCTTCAGCTTCAAAGTGTCGAAGCCGGCGGTCAGTGCATTGCGGGCCCGGGTGGTGGCCGTTTCGTCCAGCTCGCCGAGCGCCGCGTTGAGCACAACCGGTTGCGGTTCTTCAACGCCCAGAAGCTGCCATAGCGGGCGCTGCTGTTGCTGGCCCTGCAGGTCGAGCAGAGCGCACTCCAGGGCGCAGCGGGCCGCCGGATGGCCACCGCTGTTGGCAAGGTTCTCCAGCGCCAGCTCCGGGGCCAGGTGACGCAGCCCTTGCATGTTGCTCCGCAGCCACGCCTCGCACTGCCCGGGCGTTTCGCTGCCCATCTCCGGCAGTGGTGCCGCATCGCCGTAGCCCCGGTTTCCCCGGTCGTCTGTTAGCTTTAGCAGCCAGCCACAGCGCTCCCGCCAGGCCCCCGCGTGGCTGCTCCAGGGGTGCCTGAACGGGAGCCGGTAGGGGGTCAGTCGGGCGCTCCAGGGGGGCATCAGAGGATCAGCCCGATACTCAGCAGGACACCGAACAGCAGTTGCAGTCTGGCGGTGTTGGCAAGGATGGCGTTGAACGCGGGACCCGGCGGCTCATGAAAGAAGCGCTGCAAAAGCCAGAGGGCAAACGGCAGGCCAAGGACCACCAGCCAGCTGCCGTCACGCTGGTGGTTGAAGGCGACCGGCAGGGCGAACGGGAGCAGCAGCAGCAGCACGTAGAGCTGGCGCGCCCGCTCCCGCCCCAGGTAGTGGGTCAGGGTCAGCTTGTTGGCGCGGCGGTCGGTCTCCAGGTCACGGTAGTTGTTGACCAGCAGCACGGCGGCTGCCGGCATTCCGATGGCGATGGCGCAGATCAGGCTGTCCAGGGTCACCGTGGCGGTCTGCAGGTAGTAGCTGCCACAGACCGCCAGCAGGCCGAAGAAGACGAACACGAACAGCTCGCCGGTGGCGCTATAGGCGATCGGCCGTGGGCCGCCGGTGTAGGCGTAGCCGGCCAGCAGCGAGAGCAGGCCGATGGTGATGATCGGCCAGCCGCCGACCCAGGCCAGGTAGATGCCGACCAGGAAGGCGCTGGAGAAGCTGACCAGGGCGGCCTGCTTGACCTGCCCGGCACTGAACCACCCCTCGGCGGTGGCCCGGGGCGGTCCCAGCCGGTCGGCGGTATCGGCGCCCCGTTCAAAATCGGCCGCATCATTGTGCAGGTTGGTGCCGATCTGGATCAGGATGGCGGCCAACAGGGCGGCCAGGGCCGGCAGCCACTGCAGGCTGGCCTGGTCGGCCCAGGCCAGGGCGCTGCCCACCAGGACCGGCACCACCGAGATGCCGAGGGTCTTGGGGCGAATGGCCAGCAGCCAGGCTTTCGTCTGCATCGTGTTCGTGCGCCGGGGTCAGGGGCGACGGGGGAACTTGTTGAAGTCGGCCGGACGCTTCTCCACGAAGGCGTCCCGGCCCTCCTGGGCCTCCGGCGTAAGGTAGAACAGGCCGGTGGCGTTTCCGGCCAGCTCCTGGATCCCGGCCAGGCCGTCGGTCTCGGCGTTGAACGACGCCTTCAACATGCGCAGGGCGGTGGGGGAGAGCTGCAGCATCTCGCGACACCACTGCACGGTCTCCTCTTCCAGCCGGTCCAGCGGCACCACGGTGTTGACCAGCCCCATCTGCAGGGCCTGCTGGGCATCGTACTGGCGGCACAGGAACCAGATCTCCTTGGCCTTTTTCATGCCCACGGTGCGGGCCAGCAAACCGGCGCCGAGACCGCCGTCGAAGCTGCCGACCCGGGGGCCGGTCTGGCCGAAACGGGCATTGTCGGCGGCAATGCTGAGGTCGCAGATCAGGTGCAGGACGTGGCCGCCGCCGATGGCGTAACCGGCCACCATGGCCACCACCGGCTTGGGCAGGGTGCGGATCTGGCGCTGCAGCTCCAGTACGTTGAGGTGCTCCACGCCGCTGCTGTCGCGGTAGCCGCCGTCGCCGCGGATGGTCTGGTCGCCGCCGGAGCAGAACGCCTTGTCACCGGCGCCGGTGAGGATAATGGCGCCAATCTCGGGGTTCAGGTGGGCGTACCGGAAGGCCCGGATCAGCTCCATCACGGTCTCCGGGCGGAAGGCGTTGTGCACCCGGGGCCGGTTGATGGTGATCCTGGCGATACCCTCCGCCTCGTGGTAGAGAATGTCGCTGTAGTCGGTCCCCTCTGGAACCTGCCATTCGATACTGCTGCCCATAGCCACCTCGGTGATCCGGTCGATAAGAAGCGGCATTTTAAACAAAACCCCGCCTGCTGGCTGTACCAACCCGCATATTTCACGAAGGCGGCGGGTTGATAGCCGGCGTTCACTGCGCGCTGGAGGATTGGATCCGTGCCTTCACTGCCTCGAGGTAGGCCCGGTGGTGCCGGATGCTGAACTCACGCTCCACCTGCACCTCGATCAGCTGCGGGCCGTCACCGGCAGTGGCGTTCTGCAGTGCGGGAACAAACTCCGATTGCCGCTCGACCCGCTGGTAGTGCAGGCCGTATAGCGCGGCGGCGTGTTCAAAAGAGAGTCCGGTGTCCGTGTTCCAGTAGGGCTCGTAACCCTCCAGTCGGGCCTGTGGCAGGTAGCCGAAGATGCCGCCACCCCGGTTGTTGATGAGGATGATCAGCAGCTTGCGGCCGCGCGCGGCGAGCAGGCTGTTCATGTCGTGATAGAAGGCAAGATCGCCGATCAGGGCCACCGCGAGACCGGCTACGCTCTCCGCCATGCCGATAAAGGTGGCGAGATTGCCGTCGATCCCGCTCACCCCACGGTTGGCCGCCAGGCGCAGTGGGCGCTCACCCTGGCCGCTCCAGCTGTCGAGCTGGCGGATCGGCATCGAGTTGCCGCTGAACACCAGGCTGTTTGACGGCAACCGTGGAAGCAGGGCCTGGACCAGGCTCCCTTCGAAGGGGTGGTCCGCTTCCGTTTCGGCCTGCATCAGGCTTGCAGTAGCCTGTTCTGCGGCCAGCCATCTTTTGTTCCACCTGTTGTCGCTGGCCGGGGCGGGTCCCTGGCAAAGGGCCTGGCAGAGTCGGAGCGGATCCGCATGGCTGATCACCCGGGTATGCGGTGGACGGGTCGGCCACTGTCGGTAGGGGTCGCACAGGATCACCGGTGTCTCGGTGCGCTGCAGAAACCGCAGCAGGGGTTTGGACACCGGCAGGGCGCCGAAACGCAGGATCCAGGCCGGGGCCAGGTTGCGAAGGTGTTCAATGTAGGCGTCGTAGTGGCAGAGCAGCCGGCTCCGATCGTGGGTGCCGTGGCGCAGGTTGCTCAGTGGGTCGGCCAGCAGGGGGCAGTTCAGGTGCCGGGCCAGGGCGGTTACCGCGCCGGCGAAGCCGGCCACCCGGTCGTCGCTACCACACAGGATCATGCCTGGTCCCTCTGCGATAAGGGCGTTGATTCGTTCCAGCTCGGCGGCGTCCGGCGCCTCTCCAGGGGCGGGGTTTTCGACTACCGGCGTGGCGGCCGGCAGTGCCGGCAGGGTCCGCGGCACCAGCGGCTCACGAAACGGCAGGTTGATATGTACCGGTCCCGGGTGCGGATGCTGGGCCTGCAGTCCGAGCCGCAGGGCGGTAGCCCGAAGTGCCTCCCTTGCCGGGGCCCCCGCCAGCGCCGGCCCGGGATCGTGGAAGGCCCGCAGGTGGCCGCTGAACAGCCGCTGCTGGTCGGTGGTCTGGTTGGCCCCCCAGCCGTGCAGTTCCGGGGGACGATCGGCGCTGAGGAGGATCAGCGGCACGTTGGCGTGGCAGGCCTCGATAACCGCGGGATGCCAGTGGGCCGGGGCGCTGCCGGAGGTGGCGATCAGGAGTACCGGACGATGCCCGGCACGCGCCTTGCCCAGGGCCAGGAAGGCGGCACAGCGTTCGTCCACCATGATGTCGATCCGGATCCCGGGATGAGCGTCGCAGGCCAGGACCAGTGGTGTGGATCGGGAGCCAGGAGAGATCACCGCCCGGGTGATGCCGCTCGCAGCCAGGCCGTCGATCAGCGCGTACGCCCAGAGCAGGTTGGCCTCGGCCTGCTGCTCCGGCTCAGGCATGTTCCAGCGCCTCCAGCATGGTGCCGAATTTCAGCTCGGTCTCCTGCAGCTCAGCGATGGGGCAGGACTCGCTGGTCACCCCGGCGCCGGCAAACAGCTCCGCCTGGTCTCCGTTAAGCAGGGCGCAGCGCAACAGCACCGCCAGTTCGCCGTCGTCCTGGCGGTCAATCCAGCCCGCCGCACCGGTATACCAGCCCCTGGGGGTAAGCTGGTGCTCACTCAGCCAGTGTCCGGCCCGGGCGCTGGGAAAGCCGCTGACCGCCGCCGTGGGATGCAGGCTGTCGGCCAGTTCCAGCAGGGCGCCCCGTTCCCGCAGGGTGCCGCGGATGCCGGTCCAGAGGTGCTGCAGGTTGCGTAACTGCTTCAGTGTGGGACGCTCCGGGGCGTGCAGATCCCGGCAGTGCGGGCGCAGGCTGTCCAGGATCCCCTGCACCACCAGGGCGTGTTCGTGGCGGGATTTCGGGTCGTTCAGCAGCTTGCGGCCGAGTTCCAGGTCCTGCAGCGGATTGCCGGCCCGGCCGATGGTGCCGCCAATGGCGTCACAGCTGATAGCGCCGTCCCGGAGGCTGATCAGTCGCTCCGGGGTGGCCGAGACAAAAGTGCTGCTGTCGAGCCGGATCGCAAACAGCAGGCTGCTCGGGTAGAGGTCGTCCAGGGAGGCGATCAGGCGCGACGGGTTGAAGGGTTGTCCAGCGCGCACCGATATGCGGCGAAAAGGTACCACCTTGTCCAGGTCGCCGCGCCGTATCTGGCTGGTGGCCTGGTTGATCTGGCTGATCCAGTCGGCGTCCGACGGGGTTGCTGCGGTGCGCGACAGGATGGTGCGGGCCGACTTGGCCGGTGGCTGTCGCAGGGCGTCGAGCAGCGTCTGCAGCAGATGGCGGCCGCGCAGTAGCGTCTTCTGCGGATGATTGTGGCGGAAGCTGAAGGTTATGGCGCACTTGTTGCCGGACTGGTGCAGCAGCAGTTCCGGAAAAAAGATGGCGGCGTTGGGCAGGCCGTGCCAGTTCTGTGCCATTCGATCAGCCGGATCAAAGGCGAAACCGCAGAAGGCACTGGCCCGGAAGCCGCTGTTGTCCGGATCCAGTTGCAGCCAGTCTTGGCGTAGCGACTCGAAGCGGCTGGAGAGTGACGGCAGGCGATGGTCCCCGGTTGCCGACAGGCGCAGTGCCTCGCCCGTGCCGAGCAGTGTTTCTCCCTGGGAGGGCTTGCTCCAGTAGAACCAGTGCCCCTCCAGGCTCGGCAGGTGGGTCAGGCGCAACCGGGGTGCGGCCAGGGTGATACTGAAGAGGCCGGCGTTTTCGACGGGAAGGGTGGCCAGCGCTGACTGCAGGCGCGCCATGATCTCCCGGATCAGGGTTTTACCGTTGCCCATCTGAGTTCGCCACCTCTGCTCTGCGTCGTTGTCGCGAATAATACTGTATTCCTGCGGGGAGGGGCATTTCACCAGTTGCCGGCCTCGCTGCATATGATAATCCTCAAGCAAGGCCGGGGAACAGGCGGGTACGCCACTGGTGCAGATTGCCTCTGCGGGAGGGTCGTTTCAGCCCTGGTTTGCGGGGTGTTTATTTGACCGCATAAGGGGGCATCTGGTATACATGCACGGCTTTTTCGGTCCCCGGGCGATTTTACGTCGCACCCCGGGGTGTTTGATTTCCGGGGGGTGATCGACTGTTACCGACCGGGGGGTTCATGAAACGACTGCGGGGACGCGGTCGACAAAGTAGGTTTGACCATGAAGATATGGCTTGTTTCAGTTTCAATGATTTTGGCCCTGGCCGCCGGTACCGCCCAGGCTGCCGGTGACGCAGAGGCCGGAAAGACCAAGGCCGCCACCTGCGTGGCCTGTCACGGACCGGAGGGGAACAGCGCAAACGCGGAGTGGCCCAAGCTGGCCGGACAGCACGCCAGCTACATTGTGAAGCAGCTGAACGAATTCAAGGCAGGGGCGCGCAAGAACGACCTGATGTCTCCCATGGCGCCCCCCCTCAACGAACAGGATATACAGGATCTGGCGGCCTACTTCAGCAGCCAGCAGCAGACCCCGGGAGTGGCCGCCGCCGACCAGGTGGAACTGGGTGAGAAAATCTACCGAGCCGGTAACGCCGATACCGGTGTTGCGGCCTGCATGGCATGCCATGGCCCGGCGGGCTCGGGCAACCCCCCCGCCGTGTTTCCGCGCATAGCCGGCCAGCACGCGGTCTATATCGAGAAGGCTCTCAGGGATTTCCGCTCCGATGCGCGTACCAACGACAACGCCAAGATGATGCGTAACGTGGTGGCGCGTATGACTGACCAGGAGATCGCCGCCGTGGCTCAGTACCTGCAGGGGCTGCACTGAGCCGCTTGCCGCGGGAAGATGTTTCAACAGGGCAGCCGGAAGGCTGCCTTTTTCGTTCTGCCGGTGTGCAGGCCCCGATGCCGGTGCGAAGCACCTTCTGGTCAAGCCGGATTGAACCCTGTCCCGGGGAGCGGGTCGGAACAGAACAGTGAGCCGGCGTGGAATTTTTCCGCATGCGGGCTCAATTTCCCGGGGAATTGGCCGCCTAGTACCCTAGATAACGAGGAAACGCTATGAAGAGTTATTCGCTTGCCATGGGGCTGTTGCTGTCTCTGGCGCTGCTGCCGCTAGCGGCTGTTCAGGCCGAGACGTTCGAAGAGGATCTGCATTACTTTTCAGTGATACCGGAGCAGCCCGGTGCCGAGGGTGAACGGGCCCGGGTGATCGAGTTCTTCTGGTACGCCTGTTCGCACTGTTACAAGCTCGAACCGCACCTCCAGCAGTGGCTGAAAAACAAGCCCGAGCAGGTGGAGTTTGTCCGCATACCGGCGATGTTCAAGCGCCCCGATATTGTTCTGCATGCAAACACTTTCTATGCACTCAAGCTGATGGGGCTGGAGGATGAGTTGAATGCCGGCATCTTCGAGGAGATTCACGAGCGTGGTAACCGCCTCGCGACCCCGCAGGCGATGGAGACGTTCCTGGCCGAAAAGGGGGTCGATATCGGGGCTTTCCGCAAGGCGCTGGGCTCATTCGCGGTGCAGACCCAATCGCGGCGCGCCGAGGTGCTGGCGAATCGATTCGACGTGCGCGGGGTACCTGCGTTCGTGGTTGATGGCAAATACCGCACCAGCGGACTGGAGGGCGACCTGCAGATGCAGGCGGTGGATTACCTGATTGATAAAGTGATCACTGAAAAAAGGGCCAAAACGGAGTAGCATTGTAAAAAGCTACCAAGGGCGTTCCGATGGACAATAGTGGCAATCCTCAACGGCTGAAGCTGCTCAGCTACAATATCCAGGCTGGTATCGATACCCGGCGTTACCGCCAGTACCTGACCCAGAGCTGGAAGCAGGTGTTGCCACACAGGGATCGCATCACCAATCTCGACCGGATCGCTGCGGTCATCCATGGATATGATGTGGTCGGGCTTCAGGAGGTGGACTCCGGTAGCCTGCGTAGCGGCTTCGTGGATCAGACGGAGTACCTGGCCCATCGCGCCGGCTTCCCCTACTGGTACAAGCAGGTCAACCGCAGCCTGGGAAAATTCGCCCAGAACAGCAACGGCCTGCTGAGCCGTCTGCGGCCCTCGGGAATTGCCGAATACAAGCTGCCGGGACTGCCCGGGCGTGGCGTTATCGTGAGCAGCTTCGGTGGTGAAGAGGGGCTCAACGTCTGCATCATGCATCTCTCCCTGGGCCGTCGGGCGAGGCTGCGCCAGGTGGCGTTCGTGCGCGAACTGGTGAGCGACCTGCGGCACGTGGTGGTGATGGGGGATCTCAACTTCGGCTGCGACTCCCAGGAGATGCGCCTGCTGACCGCGGACGGCAACCTGCACCAGCCCGCCTGCGAAATGAACACCTTTCCGAGCTGGCGGCCGATACGCAAGATCGACCATATCCTGGTCTCCGGCTCTCTGCAGGCGGATAACCCCAAGGTGGTTGAATACCCTCTCTCCGACCATCTTCCGATCGGCATCGACGTGCTGGTCCCCAATGATCTGCAACTGGCGGCCTGACCCATGGGAGAAGATGTAACGACTGTCCCCACGGACTGGAAGGCACGTTACCTGGAACTGGCCCAGCAGCAGGCGACTGAACGGGCCAGCGCCGAAGATACCGAAAAGCTTCTATGCCGGATCATTATCCGCCTGACCCTGGCTACCGGCGGACTGGATCCGGCACTGGACCCCCACCTGACCGCGCTGCGCAACTCGGTTCGGAAAGGAGTGCGACTGGAACTGAAAGAGCGATTGGCCGAGATTTCGGAGGCCCTGATCCGGGCCAACGATGAGCCGGCCGCCAGCCAGCCCAGCCTGGTGTCGCGCCTGGTGGACCGCTCCGGACTGAGCGGGCGCGAGGCGGAGAAGGTGCGCAAACTCGGTGACCGCCTGGTAGCGGAGGGGGACAGTGCCAGCGATGAGCAGATCGATCGTTTCCTGCACATGCTCAGCCGTCCGCGCGAACGCGGCAGTAGCCCGGGCCTGTTGCGCCGACTCTTCGCCTCATCGGATGCACAGGGTGATTCGCCGGCCGCCGCACAGGACGACGCCAATCCCAACCAGCTACTGCTGCAGCTCCTGGAGCGCCTCAACTGGCCGGCCCAGCTGAGCCTTGATATCCAGCGGCTGGAACTGGAACTCTCTTCGCAGAAGGAGGGCGGACGCTGGATCGAGGTACTTAACTCCCTGGTCTCCCTGCTCTCCAGATCGCTCGGCGAGGTGCAGTCAGAGATCAAGGATACCCGTGGTTTCCTGGAGGAGTTGACCCAGCGCCTGGTGCAGATAGACCAGCACGTGATACGTGGCTTCGAATTGCGCGAGGCCTCCTGTCGGGAGGGCGAGTCGCTCGACCTGAAAATGCAGCAGGAGATGGGAGATATGCGCCGGAACATGGACGGTGCCACTACCCTGCAGCAGCTGCGTGGCGAGATTGGACGCCACCTGGATACCATCGAGCAGCACCTGGGCAGCTTCGTGAAGGGCGAAAAGGAACGCCACGAGGAGGCGTCGCAGCTGGAGGAACACCTGAGGAAGCGCCTGGACGAGGTGCAGAACGAGAGCCGGGAGCTGCGCCAGAAGATGCTCGAGGCGCATCGTCAGGCAGCCACCGATACGGTGACCGGGTTACCCAACCGGCTTGCCTACGAGGATCGCCTGGACCAGGAGTTCGCCCGCTGGAAGCGTTTTGGCGACCCGCTCTCGCTGCTGGTCTGGGACGTGGACGACTTCAAGCGTATCAATGACCGGTTCGGTCACCATGCCGGAGACAAGGCGTTGCGGATTATCGGTCAGAGCCTGCAGCAGGGGTTGCGTGAGACCGATTTCGTAGCCCGTTTCGGGGGTGAGGAGTTTGTCATGCTGTTGCCCGGCACCGACAGCGACTTTGCCCGCCAGGTGGCGGAGAGCGCTCGGGTAAAGGCCCGGGAGAGCGGTATTCATTCGGTCGGAAACCGGGTCGAGGTCACCATCTCCTGTGGGCTCAGCGAGTTCAAGAAGGGGGACGGGCCGGCGGACGTGTTCGCCCGCGCCGATCGCGCCCTGTACGAGGCGAAACGGGCCGGCAAGGACAGGGTAATAGTGCGCTGACCCCGGGTTGCAGCGCTAGAGCATACTGAAGCCTTTTCCGGCACACCATCTTCGCGGCTGCTGCACATAGGCGTAGCGCCAGTCACCGCCCTCCCGATGCAGCGTGTGCATCAACCTCTCTACCGGTACCGCCTCACCGGGAAATACATGGGATATCAGCAGAAAGAGTCGTGCCACCGCCGCCTGTTCCCGCCACTGCAGCCGCTCCAGCTGGCGTCTCGCCCCGCACTGGTGACAGGGGCTGTCGTGTCCGTGCTGAAGCCACTCCTGCCAGCGTGTGAAGGGGTGCCCGCAGTGAGGGCAGCGCGGTGGCCGGGAGTTGCTGCCGCTGATCAGGGTGGGTGCCGGGTAGGGACCCAGCAGGCGCAGGTGACAGCTCTCTTCCTGCGGGTTGTCGGCGAGGGGGATTGAAGGAGAGCATCCCAGGTAGGTGATCAGTCGCAGATAGGCGTTGCCGGGGCGATAGCGACCCCCTGTGTCGCCGTCCTGCTCACCGACCAGCCCCAGCTCCCGCAGGCTGTCGATCAGCCGCTCTGCCGGTGGTGCGTGGCTTGTTGCCAGGGGGTGGAGGACCAGGTATCCGGGGTTCATCGGGTCTGCTGTGGTTGGGTTGGCGGGCGTTGAATGGTAAAGGATTGTCGGGGCCGGTGGAATCGGTGACGGATTGCAGGGGGCCGGTTGCCGGGGTATCATGCAGCAGCTATTGTTATGTAATAACATAACAAACCTCTCCCGTCCGCCTGTGGCTTTCCGGGGAAACAATCAAACTTCCCGACAACTCCTGTATGAGTACTGTGATGCGTTACCTGTCCCTGTTGCTACTGTTGCTGGTGCCATTCTCCTGTGCGTTGGCGACACCTCTCTCCGTTTATGTCAGCATCCTTCCGCAGAAGTATATTGTCGAGCGGGTAGGGGGTGAGCATGTGCGGGTGACCGTCCTGGTGGGTCCGGGCCAGAGCCCGGAGACATTCGAACCTCGACCGCGCCAGATGGCGGGGCTGGGTGAGGCGGCCCTGTTTTACCGCATCGGCGTTCCTTTCGAGGAGGCCTGGATTGACACCATCCGCAGCACCAATCCACGGATGGCGCTGCTGGATGCGCGGCAGGGAGTGACCCTGCGCGAGATGGAGCCGGCCGGCGGCCATCACCATGACTTCGATCATCACCACGCCGCGCACCAGCCGGACCCCCATATCTGGCTGGATCCGGCCAACGTTCGGGTTATGGCCACCCACCTTCGGGATCAGCTGGTCGTGCTGGACCCGCAACATGCCGATCAGTACCGGGCCAATCACGACCGGCTGGCAGAAGAGCTGACGGTGCTGGAAAAACGGTTGCGCGACCAGCTGGCACCTTACAAGGGTCGCAAGTTCATGGTCTATCACCCCTCCTGGGGCTATTTTGCGGATGCCTTTGGGCTGCGCCAGTTACCGATCGAGAGTGAAGGCAAGGAGCCCGGAGCCCACACCCTGGCACGGCTGATCGGTGAGGCGCAGAAGCAGGGGGTCCGGGTGGTGTTTGTACAGCGGCAGTTTGCCCTGCGCCAGGCACGAGCGCTGGCCGGGCAGATAGGGGCGCGGCTGGTCTCGCTCGATCCGCTTGCGGAAGACTACCTGGTCAACCTGCAGCGTATTGCCGACGCTATCAGCGAGGCCTACCGGTGAGTGGCGGCCCGGTCATATCACTAGAGGATGTCAGCTTCTCCTACGGTGGACCAAGGGTGCTGGACCGGGTCAGCCTGGAGGTGGAGGCGTTCGAGTTCCTTGGCGTGGTGGGGCCCAACGCCGGCGGCAAGAGTACCCTGCTCAAACTGATTCTCGGTCTGCTGGAGCCGGGCTCGGGACGGGTTCGCGTCCTTGGTATGCCGCCGGAGCGGGGCTGCCGGCAGATCGGCTACGTGCCCCAGTATCCCCTGTTCAGCCGGGATTTTCCTATCACCGTCGAGCAGACTGTACTGATGGGCCGACTTGGCAGTCCGCGCCTGTTCGGCGGCTACCGGCGGCAGGATCGGGAGGTGGCGCGTCGGGCAATGGCCGAGACCGAAGTCCAGGACCTGGCATCGCGCCAGTTGCGAACGCTCTCCGGCGGCCAGTTGCAACGGGTGCTGATGGCCCGGGCGCTGGCCACCGAACCCCGAATCCTGATCCTGGACGAGCCCACCGCCAACATCGACATGCGGGTGGAGACCGAAATCTTCGACCTGCTGAAGCAGCTCAATGATCGGATGACTATCGTGGTGGTGTCGCACGACGTGGGTTTCATCTCCGGCTACGTGGACCGGGTGGCCTGCCTCAACCGGACCCTGGTCTGTCACCCGACAGCCGCCATCGACGGCGAGGCGATCCGTTCGCTCTACGCGGCGGATGTCCGGATGGTTGAACACCTGCACCACTAGGTAGAGTTGACATGACTGAATTCCTGCTTGCCGTCTGGTCCTACGAGTTTCTTCAGAACGCCCTGATCGGCGGTCTGCTGGCCAGCATCGGTTGCGGTATCATCGGCAGCTACGTGGTGGTGAAGCGCATCGGCTACCTGGCAGGTGGTGTCTCCCACAGCGTGCTGGGCGGGATGGGAGTGGCCTTTTTTTTCGGCATGAGCCCGCTTGGCGGCGCCCTGGTGGCGGCGGTGGCCAGCGCCCTGCTGCTGGGCTGGGTGCGGCTGACTTGGCAGGAGCAGGAGGACACCCTGATCGGTGCCCTGTGGGCGGTGGGCATGGCGATCGGCATCCTGTTTATCTCCCGAACGCCGGGCTACAGCGTCAACCTGATGAGTTACCTGTTTGGGAACATCCTGATGGTGGACAGTGCCGGAATCTGGATGATGGCGGGGATAGATCTTCTCATTCTGGGTACGGTGGCGCTCTGCTACCAGCAGCTGCTGGCGGTGGCGTTCGACGAGGAGTTTGCGCGCCTGAGAGGGTTGCCGGTTACCTTCTACTACCTGTTGCTGCTGTGCATGGTGGCGGTGACGGTGGTGCTTCTGATCCAGGTGGTGGGGCTGATCCTGGTGATCGCGCTACTGACCCTGCCGGCGGCGATCGCGGCCCACTATGTACAGAGTCTCGGCCGGATGATGCTACTGGCCACGCTGCTGGGGATGCTGTTCACGGTGGTTGGGCTGGCCATTGCCTACCGTCCCGACCTGCCCGCCGGAGCCACCATCATCCTGGTAGCCGGGGTCAGTTACCTGGTGTCCCTGTTCGCGTCCAACTTCCGCAAGCGGCTGAAGCTGGAGCGACAGCAGATGAGGTCGGTGTGATGAATCGTTCAGTCGCCTGCAGTGGTCGCCACGTGCTGGATATCGCCGAACAACTGTGCCGCGGTCGCGGGGTGCGCCTGACCCCGCAACGCCGCCGCGTGCTGGAGATACTCTGTGACAGCAGTAAACCGATGGGTGCCTACGACATACTCGAGCGCATGCAGGGTCAGGTTGCCAGTGCCAAGCCGCCCACCGTTTACCGTGCGCTGGAGTTTCTGCTGGGCCAGGGTCTGGCCCACCGAATCGAGTCCCTGAATGCCTACGTCAGCTGCATTCATCCCGAACATCCCCATGCCAGCCAGTTCCTGATCTGCCGTGAGTGCGGCGAGGTGCGGGAGCTGGAGAGCCGGCGAGTGGACCAGACCCTGGAGAGCGCACTGAAGGCCTGCGGCTTTCAGGCCGATTCCCAGATGGTGGAGGTGACCGGTCGATGCCTGCGCTGCAGCGGGGGGCGTTCGGTGTGAAGCGGATGGTACTCTGGCTGCTCAAGGGCTACACCTACCTGCTGAGCCCACTGCTGGGTAACAACTGTCGCTACTACCCCAGCTGTTCCGCCTATACCCGGGAAGCGGTGCAGATCCACGGTGTGGGCCGCGGGCTGTGGATGGGGATGCGCCGGGTGCTGCGCTGTCACCCGTTCCACGAGGGGGGCTACGACCCGGTTCCCGGTTCGGATTGCGATCACGAGCATTGAGCCGGTTTTTTTCAACGGCGGGTGATTGGTTGTACGCCGCGCCGACCCTAAGGAAGAGGCGCCGCCGGGATGCCATTCCGTCGTTCCCACGCTCTGCGTGGGAACGCATTTAGAAGAACGCAGGCCTGTAGGATGGGTGGAGTCGGTACGACGTAACCCATCATGTGTCCCGGTCCGGTTGATGGGTTGCGCTTCACTCCACCCATCCTACCGCCTTTTTTCCTGGCAACGCCGCTCCCGGCCATG
>JAPHTA010000362.1 GCA_026196475.1 Sedimenticola sp. | reverse complement strand
CGTAGGCATAGATCGGGTGCATCACCAGGCTCGATTGCACGCTCATGGCGGAGCGGTAGCCGGAGTCGACCCGCTCCACCTCGCGGGCGATCAGGCCGTAGGAGACGTAGTTGAGACCGGCACAGTCGTAGCCGTCAATGGTGCAGCCGAGCAGGCCCAGCTCACCCATTTCGTTCATGATCTCGCGATGAAAGATCTCGTTGCGGTTGGCCTCCAGAATGCGCGGCTGCAACTGCTCCTGGCAGTACTTGTTGGCGGTGTCACGCACCATCCGTTCCTCTTCCGTCAACTGCTGGTCGAGAAGCAGGGGATCTTCCCACTTGAAGGGGGCTCTTGCCTGTGTCTTTGAGTTCATAGTCACTCTTCCGATAGTCTGAAAATGGCGGATGCGCTTATCCACCCTGCGTCTGCTATTCGTAGATTTCCAGGGGTCTGCGCCAAACTGACACTGACCCGTATGGCACTTAATTAAAGAAAAGAGCCACCGTCATCCCGGCGCAGGCCGGGATCCAGACTGCCTAATGGTGGCAGTATTCCTGGATTCCGGCCTGCGCCGGAATGACGAGAGTTCCACCATTCGCCTCAACTCGTGCCATTCGACTCTGATCCCTGTATCTACCGCGTGGGCACAAAATGCGTACCCACCCTACCAATCTAGATATACTGGCCGCTGTCCACCTTGATCACTTCGCCGGTAATCATACGCGCGGCATCGGAGAGCAGGAACAGCACCGCGTTGCCGATGTCTTCCGGCGTCGCCAGCTCCTTGGTCACGGTCTCGTCCAGCGCCTTCTGCAAAAACTCCTCGGGGAGTTTTTTCGCCATCTCGGTGAGCACCATGCCGGGAGCCACCGCGTTGACGGTCACACCCTTGGCACCCAGTTCCCGGGCGGCAGTCTTGGTCAGACCGATCATGCCCGCCTTGGCGGCGCTGTAGTTGGCCTGACCGAACTTGCCCCGCATACCGTTGATGGAGGTGATGTTGACAATCCGCCCGTGGCCCTGCTCCTTCATGCGCGGTGCCAGGGCCCGGATCAGGTAGAAGGCACCACCCAGGTTGATATTGATCACCGAGTGCCACTCCTCGTCACTCATCTTGGCCAGGCTGCGATCCCGGGTGATACCGGCATTGTTGACCAGCAGGGTGACATCGTCCGGCAGTTCGTCCACTGCCGCCTGCACGCTCTCGGGATCACCGATGTTGACCTGGTGGAAGATGCCCGGCACCTCGCCGCTGTCACCAGCGGAGATATCGAACACGTGCACCTCGGCACCGGCCTTGAGCAGCATCTCGCTCACGGTGCGGCCGATGCCGCTGGCGCCACCGGTGACCACCACCTTGCGACCTTCAAAATTCCACATCACTACAGCCTCAGATTGCACAGGAGAGCGCCAGTTCCTGGGCCGGACGGAATCCCGAGCTGGCCAGGAAGCGGTTCAGGTCGAAGTTCTCCCACTCCACCTCGGTACGCACGTTCTCCACCTGCAGTGACGCCAGGTTGTCCATCAGTTGGGCCATCAGGGCGGAGCCGATACCGCTGCCCTTGTACTCCGGTCCCACGCCGAGGGTATCCACCACCGCGGTGGACTGGGCGCGGCCAAAGCTGCCGTAGTCGACCCGGGCCATCACAAAGCCCGCCACCAGGCCATCCTGCTCGGCAACCATGGATACCCGGATACCGGTGTCGGAGATCACCTCCGCCACCTTCTGCTGCAGGTAGGTACCGCGATCCTCGTTGGTAATATGACGATCGATGCGACGGATCGAGTCGAGATCCGATTGCGCGAGGGAGCGCACCGGGCGCAGCTCGATATTGTCATCCTCGTCCAGGGCCAGCGGGCTGGTATCCCGGGTCAGCACGTTGCGTGCGGCCAGGGAGAAACCGGCATTCGCGAAGTAGGCCAGCAGGTCCTGCTGCTGCCAGTCCGCCTGGGTACGGACGCTGCCGCAGCCACGGGTGCCAGCCTCGTTTTTCAACGCGTCCATCAGCAGGGCACCGACGCCGGAACCCTGGTCACCGGGCTGCACGCCAAGCGCGTCGATCACCGCCACCGGCTGGCTGGTACCGAACTCACCCTGCAACACGTGGGCGAACAGGTAGCCACAGAGCGTGTCGTCGTGGCTGGCTACCAGGCTGATATAGGTCTCCGGGGAACGCCCCATCGCCTGCAGCCGCTTGTTGAAGAACTCCGGACGGGCACTGCCGCCCAGATTCTTGTCCAGTCCGATGACCTGTTCGAGATTACTCTCCTGCATCGGTTGGACCTGACATTTGCTTTCTGACATCTCTACCCACCTCCGGGTGCTTTTATTCGTGTAGCCGGTGCAGTGCACCGCGTGACCGGGTTATCCGCTGCGCAGTCTACCCTGCTCCGGCCCCATTAAGGTGGCCGGGGCAGGGTTTGCATCAGCCTGACCGGCAATCAACTCAGTGCAGTGAGTTGTATTTTTCGAGCAGTTGCTCTTCGGTCTCTTCCCAATCCGGGTTGGGTACGATGCAATCCGGCGGGCAGACCAGCTGGCACTGCGGCTCGTCCTCTGCGCCAACACACTCGGTGCACTTCATGGGATCGATCACGTAGATCTCGTCACCCTCGGTGATAGCATCGTTCGGGCACTCGGTGGGGCAGGCATCGCACGCGGTGCAGTCTTCATTGATCATAAGAGCCATAGCACATTCTCCTCGATAGTGAGTTCAGGATGCGATCGCCAGTGAGCCCTGCTCAGCCAGCTTCTCGTAACGGTAGGCGCCCCAGATGGCGGCGCCGATAGCACCCGCATACGGCGAGTCGGGATGGTTTACCGCCTTGGTCGGGATCTTCATCTTGACCATGGAGTCGTTGATCGAGGCCATCAGCCCCTCGTCCAGCGCCAGTCCACCGCTGAGGAAGGTAACGCCCTCGTTGGCCTTGATCACTCGCAACAGCTTGACCAGGCGTCCGGCCATGGAGTCGTGGATACCACGCAGGATATTCGGTGCCGAGATACCGCGCGACACCATGTTGATCACGTCGGTCTCGGCCAGTACCGCGCAGATGCTGGAGACGTTCTCAGGATCGTCCGCCTGCCTGGAGAGCTCACCGATCTCGTTCTGGGCAATACCCAGGTAGCGGGAGATGTTCTCCAGGAACTGTCCGGAACCGGAGGCGCACTGGCTGGTCATGCGGTAGGTCAGCACCTTGCCATGCTCGTCCATCTTGACCGCGCGTCCGTTCAGGGCACCCATGTCCAGAACCGAGCGGGACTCGGGATTGAGGTAGATCGCCCCCCGTGCGTGCGTGGTCATGGAGTAGAAGTGACCGGTTGAAAACTCGATATTCTCACCCTCACCGGTGGTAGCGGTGTAGTCGATATCGTCCGGAGTCAAACCGGCCTCCTCCATCACCTCGTCGTAGGCGCGGCGCGACAGCTCCATCGGGTCACGCTGGCGGATCTTGTCGTTGCGGCGGGCAACCCACTCGATGTTGTCGCCGTCAACCTTGAACAGTACCGTCTTGATACAACCGGTACCAACGTCAATGCCTATACTTGTGGTCATTTTCAAGCCTCCTCTACGGCACGGCGTGCAAACTCTGCACCGCCCAGCGCACCGGTATAGATTGAATCCGGGTCAATGTTGATCTGCACATCACCATAGTTCTCCTGAACCAGTTCACGCAGCTGTTTCACTGCCGCCTCGTTCTTGGCCACGCCACCGGTAAAGGTAAACTCGTCGGTGATACCGCCGGAGCGGGAGATGATCGACATGGCACGCAGGATGATGGCGCGGTGCAATCCGGACATGATGTCCTCGCGCTTCTCGCCCAGGGCCAGACGATCGCGCAGCTCGGCACCGGCGAACACGGTACAGGTGGAGTTGATACGCACCGTCTTGGTGGCCTTCATCGCCATCGGCCCCAGCTCGTGCAGGCCCAGGTTCATCTCGTCGGCGATGTACCCCAGGTAGCGGCCACAACCGGCGGCACAGCGATCGTTCATCTGGAAGTTAACCACGATACCCTTGTCATCCACCTGGATACCCTTGGTATCCTGGCCACCGATATCCAGCACGGTGCGGGTGTTCGGGTACATCAGGTGAGCACCCAGTCCATGGCACAGGATCTCCGAACGGATGTGCTCTTTCGGGAATGGCAGACGCACGCGGCCGTAACCGGTACCGACCACGAAGGTCTCTTCCAGATCCATATCAAGGACAGTCTTGATCGCCTTCATCACGTCGTCGGAATCGACGCTGAGATCGGTCTCCTCCTTCAGCACGTTGGTCAGGGCGCGCAGGAACTTGCCCTCCATGTCATCGTTGGGTGGCCGGTTCTCAACCTCGATGATCGACTTGTCGTAGATGTTGATCAGGGTATCGAAGTTCATACCCATCTCTTTCGCCGTCTCCTCGGCGATGTTCATATACTCGGAGCCGGCCAGGTCGCGGAAGAAGTCCGACTTGCGGTTTACGCCAGGCGCGAACAGTCCCTTCAGCTTGTCGGCCAGCCGTTCGAATGCAACATCCAGCACCGCGCAGATCTTGTCCTTCTGCCCCGGGTAACGCAGGTCGTCGGCGTTCTTGGCGCAGGTCTGGTGCAGGTCGTTCAGCTGATCCAGGAACAGCTCCAGTCGGAAGTGACGTTCCAGGTTCTTCAGCAGGCGGTCGATCTTCTCGCCCTCGAGACCGGCCAACCCCTCCAGTGAGCGGTGGAACAGGGTAAAGCGGGTGCTGATAAACGCCTCCAGCTTGGCCACGCGACTGGCCGTATCGTAGTTGGAGCGCGAATTGGTGATACCGCGTCCCAACACCTCGCCCTTCTCATCCATCACCACCGCCTTGGTGGTGGTGGAACCCAGGTCAATGCCTATATAACACTTCATCTTCCGGCCCCCTTAAGCTATCTTTCTGCTGGAACGACGTTTCTGGTCGACCATCTGGAAGTAGCTCTCCAGACGGTTCTTCACGTTGGCCGCGGAGAAGTAGCGCGGGTCCACCAGGTCGGTCTCAATAAAGGCACCCGGCTTGCCGGTGCGCTTTTCGATTTCATTCATCATCATCAACTGTCCGGCGGAGAAGCTGTTACAACTCTTGATCGAATTGATCAGGAGACCATCCGCCTGGTACTCGTTGACATATTTTTCAAGCATGTCGACACGGCTCGGCATGTTGCGGTTGGTGTAGCAACCAAGACAGTACTCTGCCAGCGACTCCAGCGGGTTTGTCGGGTCGTGACGGAAGCCCAGGTCATAGACACCACCCACCTTGGTATAGGTACTGGCGACAACCACCGCGCCCTCGTCGTAAAACATCTTCCAGAACTCGCGGAAGCTGGTCCAGTTGGGGGGACCCTCAACCACCAGGCGGTACTTCTCCTCGCCCATGTCGCCTTCCGGCGTAATCGGACCCAGTCCGTCCTTGATCCGCTGCTCGATCTCTCCACGCAGCAGCTTGTAATACTCGATCGCATCCTCGGTCCCGCGGAAGGCGGTGAAGATCGGGCCGATGTAGTAGACGCCACCGAAGTAGGCATCGATCGGCGACCGCACGTTTTTGGCGCTCTCCAGAACCCACACCAGGTCATCCTCGGCCTTGGCCGAGCGGGCCAGGTTTTCACGTAGCCGATCGATGTCGAACTTCACGCCGGAGGTCTTCTCCAGAGCCGGGATCACCTCCTCCTTCAACTGCTTGACCACGAACTTGCGCATGTTGTCGGTGATCACGCCGTCGCCGGTGTAAGGCACCTGCAGCATCACGGTGTCACAGTTGTACTCCTTGCGCAGCAGCTCGAACCATTTCATGAAGGTGAAGCAGCCGGTGTAGGAGAGCAGCAGCACGTCCGGAACCGGGAGCTTCTCGCCCGTGGGTCCGATCTCGCCGCCCATCATCATGCCGAGATCGGCCTTGACGTAGGTGCAGACGTCCTCGGAGTGCCCGTCGCGCTCCGCATCCATGATCATCTTCCCCGACTTCTTGCGCATGCCGTTCT
>JAPHTA010000350.1 GCA_026196475.1 Sedimenticola sp. | reverse complement strand
CTCATGATAAAAATCACTAATTAAGCTTATTCTAATGTTCTATTGGTTGCCACCGCAACTACAGCGCTGTTTATGCCAACATGGAGCGAGTGAATGGCAAGAAGGGTTTACCCTACCCTACATAAAACAGGTTAATAAGACGTGGTTTTGTGGGCACACGGGGAACGGGACAGTCGGCCTGCCAGTTGCATTTCGGGTGATGCCGTGCCTCGACCAGGGAATTCACGGGTCAGGGACCGTCGTTCTCGTCCCGGGCCCGGTTGAGCATGAATCGGGTGAGCAGATACAGCAGGGAAGACTCGTAGAGGGCCGCCGCCACGATCACCGCCACCGTAATCCAGATCGCCAGCAGGGTGGAGATCAGGCCATGGTGGTGCAGCATGTAGACGGGGATCAGGATCAGCAGGGAGACGGCCAGAGAGACCCAGAGCATGTGATAGCTGTAAGGGAGCCTGCCACTCCGTAGCGGGACGGTTTTCATATAATCAGTTCCTTGTTCCGGTGGCCCAAAGACAACTGCTTATACAACGTCCTACAAGCTATAGGAGACACTCAGCCACGGATCAAGATATTTCCACAATTATTTCAATAGAATTATTTGATGATCCAGGATGCTCTCTAGAAGGGGACGCCAGGCCCCCGCCAGCCCGGCCCCAGGGTCCGTGCGCGGGCAATCGCCTCGCTTGCCGATCCCCAGCCTTCACAGCGGGTGGCTCCCGGCCGCCGGCGCCAGCGATTGAGCCACCCTTTGCACCAAGCGTAGAAGTGAAAGAAGCGCAGCACATTTCTGCACTGGCCCGGACACAGGGGCCGGCCGCTGCAGATCAGCTTGTCGTCATACATGAAACGTTCGGAGAGCCCGACCGCGCCCCAGGCGTAGACCCGCACCCGCGATCCAAGCGGTAACCGCGGGCCGAGGACTACCGCGTCCAGCAGATCGCCATCTCCGCCGACGTAGCCTGGAACAGAGCCGTAGTTGAAGGGACACGGCAGGGGCGAGATGAAATCGACATGACCGGTGCTGCCGCGCTTGAGAAAACTACCCCGGGGGATCTCGATCACCACCTCCACCTGCGGTGGGTTGATCACCCGGTTTTCATATGTCTGCATACACTAAAGATAGCGGATGTTGCCAGTGGGGGGCGGGGTCATCGACCTGTACGAACCGTGGAGCGGTTGGGGTGAGCTTGCGAACCCCAACGGATACCCTTGAACATGTACGTCGTTGTTGGGGTTCGCGCCGCTCACCCCAACCTACTGACTGGTTGCGGGTAACAGCGCGCGTTCCTTCAGGAACGGGTGGTACTCCATTGCCTTCCGGATGTTCTGGATCGCCAGGGCGGTTCTCCCCTGGCGCAACCGGATCAGGGCCCGCCCGGCCAGGGCGCCAAAATGGCGTGGCTCCAGTTCCAGGGTGGTGGCAACAGCGGAGAGTGACTGCTCATACTCCTCCCGCAGGAAATGAAGGGTAGCCCGCTGGTTCCAGGCCTCCGCATACTCCGGATCAATTTCGGTCACGCGATCAAGCAGCTCGAATGCCTTTGTGAAATCGCCCCAACGGCGGGCCTCCAGCACTTGCGGCATCAGGGCATCAATCTCGGGATTGCCCGAGATCATCCACAGCTTCCAGATCGCCTGCTCGATCTGCCGGGCACTCTGTTCATCCGGCGCCTGCCGGAGTTCGGCGAACTGCTGATCCAGCCGGGTGTCGCGGCCGGTCGCCACAACGGCCAGGGTGAACAAACACAGTGCCAGCAACAACATCCACCGGTAAAAAGAAGGAATCACCTGTTTACTCTCCAGCGTCAGAGCCTGAAGGGGGTGTATTGCGCAGGCTGGGATGAGCCTGCGAACCCCAACAGATTGTCATGGGCAAGCGCTACATTGTTGGGGTTCGTTCCTCAGCCCAACCTGCTGTCTACTATCCAGTTCCAGAACCTGAACAGAGTGTAGGTGAAACAGACAGAGAGTGATGTGGGTGAACGGCCGGCGCTTTCACCGACCCGTCCGAACGGATTCCCGGATTTTGCGCTGAGCACATTTCACTTGGCGATATCTTTCTCCGCATGAGCACCGAACCGGAACCCGGTCAACCTCCAGTTTGCCCCTACCAGGTCGTACAGCAGTGATGCCGGGTGATTGTCCAGCGCAACCATCACTCGCACCCGGTTCCGGGAGTAAAGCGCCCTGTCGAGCACCCTGATCTGCGCTGAATACGGATGCTGATGCTCCAGCATTTCGCAGACGAGGCCGGAGTCTGGACCGATATCACCCAGTTCCGGCGGATCCATTTGACAACCAGCGTGTACGGAAGATGAAAGTAACAAGGTAAGCGGGATCATCAGTACTTTGAGCATGGCAACCTCCATTCAGATTCATACTTGGCGGGCATCCATTTGTCTGTCGTTTCATCGCCAAGACCGGAGCGAGCGGGCTCACCCCGGCCTGGGGAGCATGTGGCTGACCAGAACGTGTCCAGCGGATACTCAAGGTCTTTCCGACCTGTTTGCCAACTGGCCATCCGGGCCGATAATCGACAGGATGTTACCCCTACCATCCAGATAGGCCACGGGCTCCCCACAGTTTTCCGGTCTGTACAGCACATTGTCGACAATCCAGGCATCTGTGGATGTGCCGGTCGACGCTGTTTCGGCTGCATTGAGCACCAGGGGAGCACAGATAATCGCGAGTAATAGCAGAGTCTTTTTCATCCTATACCTCTTGCTGATCGATTGAATGAAGTAAGCCGGAAGCTGCCACCGCGGGGCCTTGCCAAGGCCGACCACCTGTTGGAAAGCTGCCGGTGAGGGAATATCTAGCAGCGAAGTTGTCTATACTCCTGATGAATCGCCGAAGTTTTTCCGATGTTTTTATTTGTCTCTGTTTTCAGCAAGATGAAAACCGGTATGAAGGAGATACGGGTTCAGCCGGGAGACGATGAATCAGCCCAAGCGCACCTCTAACGCCAGACCTGCTTCAGGCGCAATGGATTACAGGATTGCCGACTGGAGCGTACATCCGGACAGGAATGAGCTGAGCCAGGGAGACAGGGCTGTCAGGCTGGAACCCAAGGCAATGGAGGTATTGAATCACCTTGCCAGCCGGCAAGGTGATGTCGTCTCCCGGGAAGAACTGGAAGCCGCGGTATGGACCGACGTAGTGGTTGGCTATGACACCCTGACCGGCGCCATACAGAAGATTCGTAAAGCCCTGAAAGACGATCCACGAAATCCCCGCTTTATTGAAACCATATCGAAGAAGGGTTACCGCCTGGTGGCCCCCGTCATCCCTGGCGATGAACCACCCCGGGTGACTCAGCCACCCTTGCCGGGACGATCCAACACCAGAACCGGAACCCCGGGATGGAGCCCGTTCCAAAACCGCCGCTACATCCTGCTACTGCTTCTGGTTCTGGCCGGGGGTCTGGTGGAGTTGGCACTCTGGCGCGGGGGAGAAGATGCTTCTGTTTCCATCCCGGGTACTGTCTCAATTGCCGTCCTTCCGTTCGACAACCTGGGCAGGAACCCGGAACAGGACTATTTTGCCAACGGGATAACCGAGGACCTGATCACCGATCTCTCAAAGGTAACCGGATTACGGGTTGTCGCCCGCAACTCTGCATTTGCCTACCAGGGAAGTGGGGAATCGGAGCAGCAGATAGGGGAGGACCTGCAGGTCCGGTTTCTCATCAGGGGAAATGTGCGCCGGGAAGATGGGCGCTTGCGAATCAACGTCAGATTGCTTGACGTGAAAGACGGAAGCAACCGCTGGGCCGAACGCTATGATCGCGAGATTTCAGGGATCTTTAAGCTACAGGACGAGATTACCCGCCACATCGTATCCGCGCTGCAGATTGAACTGTCCACGGACGAGCGTATGAAGATAGTCAGAAACTACGCTACCAGTGTCCAGGCGTACGACCTGTACCTGAAGGGCCTGGATCACTTTGGACGGCGATCGGGTGAGGACAACGCCCTGGCGCAGTACTACTTCCAACAGGCGATCAATACCGAACCGGGATACGCCCGGGCCTATTCCAGTCTGGCCCTCACCTACTCGCTGAACTCGATCAATGGCTGGGGCACTTCACTGGACCGCCCCCTGGTGCAGGCAGAGTCCCTGGCGCTGAAGGCAAGACAGCTGAATGCAGACCTGCCACAGGTCTATTTCGTGCTCGCAGTGGTTGAGATGTACAAGCGAAACCACGCCCAGGCCTTACGGGAACTGGAGAAAGCGATCGAGCTGAAACCGAGCTATGCAGATGCGTACGGAATGATGGCCTGGGTGCTGCACTTCGCGGGTCGGCCTGGGGAGGGGATGGATGCCCTGAACATGGCGATTTATCTCAACCCCCGTGTACCCGGTGTCTATCTCATGGTGCAGGGAGCACTGCACTACGAACTGGAACAATTTCCCACTGCCATCAACTCCCTTGAGCGAGCGGTGGAAAAAAATCCCGGTTATCAACTGGCGCGGGTGTTCCTCGCAGCGTCCTATGCCGCTGAAGGGCAACTCGAGGACGCAGGCTGGCAGGTATCGGAAATCACCGCCTCGAATCCGCAATTCTCCCTTACCACCGTGGAACAGGGATCACCTATCCGGGATCCGGCATACATGGAGAGGCTGTTACGCGACCTTCGTCGTGCCGGACTGTCTGACTAATGCATAGGTTGGGGTAAACCTGCGGATAAAGAATACCTTGCGGCATACCTGGCCGAATCAGCGTAATCCTGCGTTTATCCGGACTCCAGCTCCTCCCAGCGTCCGTAGGCCTCGTTGAGCTCTGTTTCGGTCGCCTGCAGCTGTCGCTGGGTCTCGGCCTGTTCCTCCTGGGGGCGTTTGTAGTATGCAGGATCGGCCAGGGTCATCTGCAACTGTTCAAGCTTCCTTTCCAGCTCTTCGATCCGTTTTGGCAGGGCATCCAGCTCGCGCTGATCCTTGTAGCTCAGCTTTTTCGGCTTAACCGCCGCATCACTTTTTTGTGTCCTGGTCGGAACCAGCTTTGCCTGGCCGGTCCCCGCAACTTCCGATTTGGGTGAGTTTTCCGGTGACGATACCTTACGCTGGCTCAGCCAGTCGTCGTAACCGCCCACGTACTCGTTGACCCGCCCCTCGCCCTCGAACACCAGGGTACTGGTCACCACGTTGTTGAGAAACACCCGGTCGTGGCTGACCAGCAGCAGGGTGCCCTGGTAATCCAGCAGCAGCTCCTCGAGCAGCTCCAGGGTCTCCACGTCCAGGTCGTTGGTGGGCTCATCCATCACCAGCACGTTCGCACTCCTGCTGAACAGCCGTGCCAGCAGAAGGCGGTTGCGTTCACCACCGGAGAGCGCCCTTACCGGTTGCCTGACCCGGTCCGGAGCGAACAGGAAGTCCTGCAGGTAACTGATCACATGCTTGCTGCTGCCATTGATCTCCACCTTGTCGCTGCCGTCGGCCACGTTGTCCAGCACCGACTTGTCATCGTCCAGTTGTGCCCGCAACTGGTCGAAATAGGCCACCTCCAGCCTGGTGCCGTGTTTCACCGTGCCGCTGTCCGGCTGCAGCTTGCCCAGCAGCAGGTTGAGCAGAGTGGTCTTGCCGGCACCGTTGGGGCCGATCACCCCGATCCGGTCACCGCGCATGATGGTGGTGGAGAAGTCACGAACGATCGGATTGCCATCCCAGGCATAGCTGATGTTTTCCGCCTCGATCACCAGTTTCCCGGAGCGCTCCGCCTGCTGCAGATTCATGCTCACATTGCCGGTACGCTCGCGACGCTGGCGGCGCTCATCCCGCATCGCCTTCAGCGCACGTACTCTCCCCTCGTTTCGAGTACGGCGTGCCTTGATCCCCTGGCGGATCCATACCTCCTCCTGGGCCAGCTTTTTGTCGAAGCGGGCGTTGGCCTTCTCCTCTGCATTCAGCATCTCCGCCTTGCGGCGCAGGAAGTTTTCATAGTCACCGGGCCAGTCGGTGAGTTGGCCACGGTCCAGTTCGATGATACGGGTGGCCAGCCTGCGCAGGAACATACGATCGTGGGTGACGAACAGCAGGGTACCTTCGTAGTTGAGCAGGAACTCCTCCAGCCAGTCGATGGAGGCGATATCCAGGTGGTTGGTCGGTTCGTCCAGGAGCAGGAGATCCGGCGCCTGTACCAGCGCGCGCGCCAGTAACACCCTGCGTTTGAGACCACCGGAGAGAGCGGCAAAGGGGATATCCGGGTCCAGGGAGAGCCTGGAGATCACCGTCTCCACCCGCTGCTCCGACTGCCAGCCATCTGCCGCCTCCAACTCATGCTGCACCCGGGAGAGTTGGTCAAGCAGCTTCTCGCTGCCCTCGGATGCGAGCCGATGACTCACCTGGTGATAGCGTCGCACCAGTTCACCCAACTCACCGAGCCCGCTCGCCACCACGTCGAACACCGACCCTTCGATACCCTCCGGGACCTCCTGGGTCAGGCGGGTGATCACCGCCCCCTGCTGGATTGCATATTCACCATCGTCTGCCTTCAGCTCACCCGCAATCAGTTTCATCAGGGTCGACTTGCCGGCGCCGTTACGCCCCAGCAGGCAGATCCGCTCACCCCGCTCGATGGCCAGGTTCAGGCCGTCCAGCAGTGCAGGCCCACCGAAACCCAGCTGAATATTCCGCAGATTGATCAACGCCATGAAACACCCGACACACCGTAACCCAAGGGACGCAGATTGTACCCCAGCCGCAGAGGAAGCATAACGTCGAAAGCGCGTTCCGCGGCCCTTACCCGGTCCCACAGGTCGCCCCAAAAGGCCGCCACGGCAGGGCTGCAGGGGCTAAACAGGTGGCATTGAACGGGCTGAATGTGTGAAGATTGCACCAGCGGTCCGGGACGGACCTGACGAACAACACCTCCGATCCAAACAACACCGGGAGAAGCTTTGAGATGAAGACCAAGATTCTGCTAAAAGAATCAGAGATGCCAACCCACTGGTATAACGTGATTGCCGATATGCCGAATCCGCCGGCCCCGCCGCTGGGTCCGGATGGCAACCCGGTAGGACCGGACGCCCTGGCCGCCATCTTCCCCGAGGAACTGATCAAGCAGGAGGTGAGCACCGAGCGCTGGATCAAGATCCCGGACGAGGTGCGTGAGGTCCTGCGGCTGTGGCGCCCGTCTCCCCTCTACCGGGCACATCGCCTGGAGAAGATGCTCAACACCCCGGCCAAGATCTTCTACAAGAACGAGTCGGTCAGTCCGGCAGGCTCCCACAAGCCTAACACCGCCGTGGCCCAGGCGTTCTACAACCAGCAGGCCGGTATCAAGAAGCTGACTACCGAGACCGGCGCCGGCCAGTGGGGATGCTCCCTGGCCCTGGCCGGGCAGATGTTCGGCCTCGATGTCGAGGTATTCATGGTCAAGGTGAGCTACGGCCAGAAGCCGTACCGCCGCACCATGATGCGCACCTGGGGCGCCAACGTGCACGCCAGCCCCACCGACCTGACCGAGTCCGGACGTTCCATACTGGCCAAGGACCCGGACAGCCAGGGATCTCTCGGCATCGCCATCTCGGAAGCGGTGGAGATCGCCGCCAGCCGCGAGGACACCAACTATGCCCTGGGTTCGGTGCTCAACCACGTCCTGCTGCACCAGACCATCATCGGTGAAGAGGCGAAAAAGCAGCTGGCGATGGTCGGCGAGTACCCGGACATGGTGTTCGCGCCCTGTGGCGGCGGATCCAACTTCGGCGGCATCGCGTTCCCGTTCTTTGCCGACAAGGCCGCCGGCAAGGAGATTGAGCTGGTGGCGGTGGAGCCGACCTCCTGCCCGACCCTGACCAAGGGTACCTACGCCTACGACTTCGGCGACGCGATCGGACTCACCCCGTTGATGAAAATGTACACTCTGGGCCACGACTTCATGCCACCGGGCATCCATGCCGGCGGCCTGCGCTACCATGGCGACTCGGCCCTGATCAGCCAGCTCTACAATGAAGGACTGCTGGGTGCTATGGCGGTACCCCAGACCGAGACCTTCGAGGCCGGCGT
>JAPHTA010000140.1 GCA_026196475.1 Sedimenticola sp. | reverse complement strand
GTAGTCCGAGCCATAGGTGTGGATCACGTCCCAGGTGGATATCGGTTCAGAGCGACGGGAGCGGTTGTCCTTCCACACTGCCTCGTAGACACAGTTGTGGAAATAGAAGTGTTCCAGGTGCTTGAACTCGGAATGGGCGGCGGAGAAGAGCTCCTCGCAGATCTGCACATGGTCGTCCATGGAGCCGCCTACGTCCAGAAACAGCAGAACCTTGGCCTTGTTGTGCCGCTCCGGGACCATCTTCAGGTCCAGCAGACCGCCGTGATGGGCGGTGGAGCGGATGGTGGCCTCCAGGTCCAACTCTTCCGGGGCGCCGCTGCGGGCGAAGCGACGCAGTCTTTTCAGGGCCACCTTGATGTTGCGCGTCCCCAGTTCCACCGAATCGTCCAGGTTGCGAAACTCGCGCCTGTCCCACACCTTGACCGCCCGCCGGTTGCGGGAGCGGTCCTGGCCGATGCGGATCCCCTCCGGGTTGTAGCCGTAAGCACCGAACGGGGAGGTGCCACCGGTGCCGATCCACTTGCTGCCTCCCTGGTGCCGCTCCTTCTGCTCCTCGAGACGCTTTTTCAGCGTCTCCATCAGCTTTTCCCAGCCCATGGCGTCCAGCTTTTGCTTCTCTTCCGGGGAGAGGAGCTTCTCCAGCTCCTTGCGCAGCCACTCCTCGGGGATGCTCGCCTCGACAGTGCCATCCTCGTCCACGATACCTTCGAAATAGGCGGCAAAGGCCTGGTCGAAGCGGTCAAACAGCCTTTCGTCCTTGATCAGGCAAGTTCGGGACAGATGGTAGAAGTCGTCCAGGCTGGCAAAGATAACCCGCGCCCTGAGCGCCGCCAGGAGATCGAGATACTCCTTGAGGCTGACCGGCAGGCCCGCCCCCTTCAGATGGTAGAAAAAACCGACCAGCATGATGAGGAGTTCAGGAGCCGTTGCGGCGATGCATGAAGGCAAGGCGCTCAAACAGGTGGATATCCTGCTCGTTCTTCAACAGGGCGCCGTGCAGGGGTGGAATCATCTCCCGCTTGTCGGAGCTGCGCAGCGCCTCCGGCGGTATATCCTCCGCCATCAACAGCTTCAGCCAGTCCAGCAGCTCCGAGGTGGAGGGCTTCTTCTTCAGTCCCGGTACTTCCCGCAGTTCGAAAAAGACCTCCAGCGCCTCTTTCAGCAGCGCCTTCTTCAGTCCCGGGTAGTGAACCTCCACGATCTGCTCCATGGTGGCCTTATCGGGAAACCGGATGTAGTGGAAAAAGCAGCGCCTCAGGAAGGCGTCCGGCAGCTCCTTCTCGTTGTTACTGGTAATGATGATCAGGGGGCGCTGCCGGGCACGAATCAGCTGCTGGGTCTCGTAGACGTAGAACTCCATGCGGTCCAGCTCACGTAGCAGATCGTTGGGGAACTCGATATCCGCCTTGTCCACCTCGTCGATCAGGACCACGGAGCGGCCATCGTGGTCGAAGGCATCCCACAGCTTGCCGCGCACGATGTAGTTGCCGATATCGTGCACCCGGTCATCACCCAGCTGGGAGTCGCGCAGGCGGGAGACCGCGTCGTACTCGTAGAGGCCGTGCTGAGCCTTGGTGGTGGACTTGATGTGCCACTGGAAGAGAGGTTGCTCCAGGGCCCTGGCGACCTCTTCGGCAAGCATGGTCTTGCCGGTGCCGGGCTCGCCCTTGATCAGGAGCGGGCGCTCCAGCTGGATGGCGGCATTGACCGCCAGCATCAGGTCATCGGTCGCTACGTAGGTGTCTGTTCCGTTGAATCGCATTACTATTTCCGGGGAGGTTGCTCGGGAAAGGGCCCTATTTTCCAACAATATCGTTGCAAATGAAATAAACCTTCCCGGGTGAATCAACTTTGGCTTGACGTTCTACACAGGTTCTCCTATCATGTTTCTCACGGTATTGAGCCGCATAGTCAACCAGCCACCCCTTCCCGCTACGACCGGGAGTGGGGTAGAGAGAGGAAGAGTCCATGGCCGTGATCGCGATGTGGAAATGTGACAGGGACAACAGCATGTTCGAGAGCAAGAAAGAGGCGGATGCCCACGATAAACTGCTGGAACTGGGACAACAGTTCACCCGCCTCCTGGAGCAGGTGGTTCCTGATGTGGACGAGCGGGCTGCCGAGGAGTTCGGCCTGCTTTTGGCGCGCAACCGCCAGCAGGTGATCCAGGCCTGCAAGGGAAAACCGGAAGTGATAGAGGAGATCGTGCCGGGGCAGGGCAAGGTGACCAGGCTCTCCGCCTCCGGCTGAAGTTAAAAGGAGGCCGGTGGCATCACTCTCCCCCACACCCACTTGCTACCGGCTTCCGCCTTTCCCCAGGGGGGTGATTCTCCCCATCCATGTTTGTCCATCGGCCCGAGGCGGGCCTCCTACAGGTGGATTCGATCCGTTACCCGCAGGGGGAGATTCGACCCGGTGCCCGTAGGAGCGGCGCCCTCGCCGCGATATAAGGTCCGCACGAAAAGCGTAAGCGCTCCTCGTCCGCCCTTCGTTCCCACGCGGAGCGTTCCTCGTTCCCACGCTCCGCGTGGGAATGCATACCGATTCGCGTTTATTGGCATTCATTCCTTCCTCAGGTCCGTAACCGGTACATCCCTGTACCACTCCTCGCGGCTAAAGCTTTTCCCACACTATGGTTTGCAGCGGTATGACTTGCCCCCTGGTCTCCGCCCCGGGTTGCCCTGCCACTCCGCATGACGTATAAGCAGAAGCTGTTTTCGCCACCCGTCTTCGGATCATGAATGCCGTATTTCTTCTGCTCGTCGTCAGCGCCTTCCTGACCGCCGCCTGGCACCAGGTCAACGCGCCAACGGCTGAAGCGAGCGCGATGGATGCGCTCTCAAGCGCCATGATCGAATCCGCCGGCGGGGCCGTGGAGCTGGCCCTGGGGCTGGTCGGGGTTATGGCCCTGTTCCTGGGGCTGATGAAGATAGCCGAGGCCGGTGGGCTCCTGACCATACTGGCCAGACTGATCCGGCCCCTGATGGTTCGACTGTTTCCCGACGTTCCGGCTGAACATCCGGCGATGGGTGCCATGATTCTCAACATGTCCGCCAATATGCTCGGCCTGGGCAACGCGGCAACCCCTTTCGGCATCAAGGCCATGCAGGAGCTGAATCGGCTCAATCCGTGCAAGGGGACCGCTACCGATTCGATGGTGCTTTTTCTCGCTATCAACACCTCCAGTATCACCTTGCTGCCCACCGGAGTGATTGCACTGCGCGCCTCGGCAGGGTCGACCGATCCGGCTGGTATCCTGCCCACGACCCTGTTCGCGACCCTCTGTTCAACACTGGTTGCGATAATTGCGGTGAAGGGGTATCGCCGGTTTTTTCCGGTTGGCGAACCTTCCGATGAATCGGTCACTGAGCAGGACGCGACGCAGGCCGACAGCGAAATATCACTGGGTGAAGGGGCGGGGGTGGGCTATCCCACCTGGGTCTCGGTCGCCGCGCTGCTCGCCTTCCTGCTCCTGATCCCGCTGACAGTGCTCTACGGCGCGGTGATTTCGCCCTGGATACTGCCCGGCCTGATGCTCGGCTTCCTGCTTTTCGGCGTTGCACGCGGGGTCCCGATCTACGAAAGCTTCGTCGAGGGTGCCAAGGAGGGATTCCAGGTGGCGCTGCGGATCATCCCCTACCTGGTGGCGATTCTGGTAGCGGTCGGAATGTTTCGCGCCAGTGGCGCCATGGAGTGGCTGGTGGGGTTGATTGGCCAGTTTACCGTTCTCCTCGGACTGCCGGCCGAAGCACTGCCGATGGCGCTGCTGCGTCCACTCTCCGGCTCCGGTGCCTATGGCGTCATGGCCTCCATTATCAACGACCCGGCGATTGGGCCGGACAGCTATACCGGCTACCTGGTCTCCACCCTGCAGGGCTCGACAGAGACCACCTTCTACGTACTTGCGGTCTATTTTGGAGCGGTACAGGTACGTCGTATCCGCCATGCCCTCGCTGCCGGGCTGACCGCGGATATTGCCGGTGTGATCGGTGCAGTGGCTGCGGTCTACTACCTGTTTGGCTGAACGTGTCCATGCTGCAGATCACCCGACAACTGGCCATATCCGAAGAGGAGATCACCTTCAGTGCCATCCGTGCCCAGGGGGCAGGGGGACAGAACGTCAACAAGGTCTCTTCCGCAATACACCTGCGTTTCGATATCCATGCTTCGTCGCTGCCGGATTCGGTAAAACAGCGGCTGCTGAAGCTGCGTGACCGGCGAATCAGCAGCGACGGGGTGGTAGTGATCAAGGCACAGCGCTCCCGTAGCCAGGAAAAAAACCGGGAGGCGGCAATCGGGCGCCTGAGGGAGCTGATCATGAAAGCCTGCGAGGCGCCGAAACCGCGCAAGGCGACCCGCCCGACGAAAAGCTCCCAGCGCAAGCGCCTGGAGGAGAAGGGGCGCCGGGGCCGGATTAAGCAGTTGCGCGGTCGGGTTGATGAGTGATCCCCTGGCGAGGGGCAGACAGAATCTGTTGATATGGCTCAACAAGAGGTCATGATCCGCTTTGCCAAATGTCAGAACGGGCTCACCATAGGCGGAGATGTCCGGTTACAGCAAAGGGGAGCGGCAGATGGCCAAGCACGATAAGAGACAGAAGAAAAAGGATTCAGGCAGGGACAGCGGGATTGCCTACGTGGAGGAGCCTCTGAGCGAGGTCGAGGATGCCCCGATAAAGAAGATCAAGAAGTCGGTCTACGATAAGGAGCTGTTCCGTCTGCAACTCGAGCTGGTCAAGCTTCAGGCCTGGATTGCGAAGCAGAAGCTCAAGGTGGTGGTCATCTTCGAGGGTCGCGACGCCGCCGGAAAGGGTGGCGTTATCAAGCGGATCACCCAGCACCTGAATCCCCGGATCTGCCGCATCGTTGCCCTGCCGGCGCCCACCGAAAGGGAATCCACCCAGTGGTATTTTCAGCGATACGTCGCCCACCTGCCAGCGGCCGGCGAGATGGTCCTGCTTGATCGCAGCTGGTACAACCGTGCCGGGGTGGAGCGGGTGATGGGGTTCTGTGATAACGAAGAGTACACCGAGTTTCTGCGCTCTTGCCCGGAATTCGAGCGCATGCTGGTGCGTTCCGGCATTATCCTGATCAAGTACTGGTTTTCGGTTTCCGACGAGGAGCAGGAGCGCCGCTTCCAGAGTCGCCTGGAAGAGCCCCACAAGCGCTGGAAGCTGAGCCCGATGGACCTGGAGTCGAGGGCCCGCTGGGTGGAATATTCCAAGGCCAAGGATATGATGTTCGCGCACACCGATATCAAGCAGGCGCCCTGGTTCGTGGTGAAGTCGGATATCAAGAAGCATGCACGGCTCAACTGTATTGCACACCTGCTGAGCATGATCCCCTACGAGGATCTTACGCCCAGGCAGATCACCTTGCCCAAGCGCAGGGACAGCGGCGGCTACGTGCGTCCTCCCATGTCCGATCAGACCTTCGTGCCCGAGGTCTATCCCTGATTTCCGGGCCGCAGTTCAGTTACTCCCGGTATCCGGCTTGCTGTGCGCCGAGACCGGTGTCCGGATTACCAGGTAGACCCCGTAGGCGGTGAGTCCGATACCGGCCATCCCCCAGGAGGTGACCTGTTCCCCGAACAGCACCCAGGCGATCAGGGCGGTGACCGGGGGCGTCAGGTAGAAGTAGGAGGCGACCTTGGTCGACTCACCTTCCCGGATCATCAGCATGAGCAGCAGAATGGCCCCCAGCGAGAGGACCAGGACCAGCCACGCAAGGGCGGCGATGAAGGGGAGTTGCCAGTCCACCTCCCGGGTCTCGAACAGCAGTGACAACAGGGTCATGATCAGCGCGCTGGCCAGGAACTGGTAGAAGGTGCCGGTCAGCAGGTCGACCTGGCCGCAATGCCGTTTCTGGTAGAGGGTACCCAGGGTGATGCCGAACAGCGCCATCATGGCGAAAAGCAGGGAGACCCCGCTGAAATTCCAGCTCTCCTGTTCGGCCTGACCCGAGAGCAGGACGGTGGCTACGCCGAGGATTCCCAGGGTAAGCCCAAGCAGCTGCTTGCGGCTGATCCGGTTGCCCATCCAGCCCCAGGCGATAAGCGCTGTAAGGATCGGCTGCAGTCCCACCAGCAAGGAGGAGAGGCCTGCGGACATGCCAGCGTTGATGGCGGAGAAGACCCCGCCCAGGTAGGTGGCGTGGACCAGCGCTCCGACCAGCATGGAGTGGGCGGCTTCACGGGGAGTCGGCCACTTCGCCCGGAAGTGGTAAATCAGGCCGAGGAACAGCGCCAGGGTGATATACATCCGGATACCGAGCAGGGTGAACGGCTCGGCATAGGGCAGTGCGAACTTGGCACCAATGAAGCCGGTCGACCAGAGCAGAACGAACAGCAGCGGGACCCAGCGAAGCAGTTGAGGTGATGGCATTTACGATTCCAGTCAGGTTGGGTTCCCAATATAGAGGGTGTCCGTGGCGATCTGTAGGGTCAGATAGCGTTGAAATGTATGGGTACAGATCGGATGGTTTGAAAAATAATTGAAATTCACGAGAGTTGTACCTATTCTGAGGTGCCCTCCGACGGTTTCTCCGCCAAGGTAATCGCATGCACCTCTACCAGCGTCTTACCCGCCAGATACAGGACCAGATCCAGCGCGGAACCTTCAGGCCCGGGCAGAAGCTGCCTTCGATCCGGGAACTCTCGCGCCAGCGTTCAGTCAGTCGAAACACGGTAATTCAGGCCTATGACCAACTGGCGGAGATGGGCCTGGTGGAGTCGAGGAACCGGGCCGGGTTCGTGGTGTTGGCTACGCTGCCGAGAACGGCGCCAGTGCAGGACCGGGCCGAAGCGCTGATTCCGTCGGCCCCGAGACCGGACCACCTGGCCCTGTCGGTGGTGCGTTCGGCCGCTGCCGGCAGCCTGGCACCACTTGGCAGCGCCCATCCCAGTGGCGAGTTTCCCGCACTGCAGACCTTCCGCCGCATTCACAGCCGGCAGCAGCGCAGGATTAGGCACCAGGCCGTCAGGGTGACTCCCTACGAGGTGCCACCCGGCCATTCCGGCCTGCGCCAGCAGCTGGCACGCCACATGGCACGCTCGGAAGCGCGTGTCGATGCGGACGAGATCGTGATCACCAACGGCTGCCAGGAGGCGCTGAGCCTGGCGCTGCAGACCCTTCTCGAACCTGGCCAGATCGTGGCGGTGGAGACGCCCAGCTTTTATGGAACCCTGCAGTGCATCGAGGTGCTGGGAATGCGGCTGCTGGAGATACCGAGTGACCCGGTCAGGGGTATGGACCTGGATCTTCTGCAGGAGGCGCTCAGGCGCTGGCCAGTACGCGCGATCCTGCTCAATCCCACCTTCAACAACCCCCAGGGTCATACCATGAGTGACGAGGCCGCCAGGCGTTTGCTGGGCCTGGCACGCCACTACGACCTGCCGGTGATCGAGGATGATGTGTTCGGTGATATCAGTTACTCCGCGGGTCGGCCCAGGAGTATACGCTCCTGGGATGACGAGGGCAGGGTACTGCTGTGTGGTTCCCTGTCGAAGAGCCTGGACTCCGATCTCAGGCTTGGCTGGGTGGCTGCCGGGCGCTACCGGGAACCACTCTGTTACCGCAAGTATGTAACCACAATGGCCAGCCCCGGGAAGTTGCAGGCTGCGGCAGCCGAGTTTCTGAATGGCAACCGTTTCTCGCGCCATCTGCGCCTGATCAGTCGCTGCTACCGGGAACGGCGGGACCGGACTCTGGGGCTGATTACCCGGCATCTCCCGGATTTGGCCCGGGTCAACTTCCCGTTGGGTGGTTTCCACTGCTGGATACAACTGCCCGACGGACTGGATTCAACAAGGCTCTATACGGATCTTCTGCGGCAGGGGATCAGTATTGCTCCCGGGTCGCTGTTTTCCACCCGGGGGCAGTTCAACAACTGTCTTAGAATCAACTATTCCTGTATCGATGATGAATATAAATACTCACGTATTTTCAAGAAAATATCAGATAATATTAAAGTCCAGTATGATGATGCGTGACAAGATTTGCAGAGGGGTAGTGTGTTGTGGCTAAAGAGGATGCCCGGATTCCCTCGGAGATCGGCTGCCTGGATACGGAAAATCTGCGCGTTACCCTGATCTCCACCGTAGGTGCCCACTGTGATGTTTGGCAGACTGCCGGTTATCATTTCGAGCGTTCCAAGAACCGGACCTTCGACCTGGTCATCAAGCGGCATATTCTGAGCTGCACACCGATGGAGACCCGGATCTACCACAAGGATTACCTGCAGCTGAAACGCGATCTGCGCGAGATCATTCCCGATGCCATTTTCGTGCGTACCCGGATTGACGGCGAAAAGAACATGCTGGTATTCGCTCGCGCCTTCACCCCCTGGTTCAATCTCGCCAATCCGGCGCTGGAGGAGGATGCCATCCCGCTAATGGCGAAGTTGACCAAGGCACGCGGTCAGCTGGCAATCTTCATCGATACCGCCAACCGGCTGCGCGTAGAGGAGCAGAAGGTGATCGACCTCTACGGGCTGGACAACCTGGTTCTGGACAAGCACATGGAGGTGCGTTACCTGGACAGCTTCGAGGTGTTCTTCTACCAGGATCTACCCCACCTGATCGAAGCGGATTGTGCCGACCTGCAGGAGAAGATCGATGTCTCCCTGAAACGTCTCTCCTATCTCGAGTACATGCTGGCGCGTGCCAACCGTGAGGCAGCAGAGAACGGTCTCGACCTGCCCGCCTGAATCGGCAGGGGACGGAAGCTCCTTCAGAGCCCCAGTTCGTCGAGCAGGCTGTCAGAGGGGTCGCCCGTCTTGGCAGCCTGCGAAGCCTCAACTTCTGCGGCACGCCGGCTTGCTTCGCCGGCCAGGATATCGTCCGGATCGAAGTCCTCCTGGCGCTCAAACTCGTGCAGCTGGATGAACTCGGTCTTGTCCATCGCCAGCTCCATATAGAAGATGTTGTTGCGCTGGGTGGTGAAGGTGACCCGCCGGGCCTGGGGTCGATCCAGGTTGGTATTGATCGAGAGTAGCACCTCCTTGTTGATGGTCAGCATCTTGGGCTGGTTCTGGTTGATGGGTGTCAGCAACTGTTTGCCGACGTGACCGATGAAGTGGCCGATCATCTGGTTCATCAGTTCGCCCAGCACGTTGCCCACATCATCCGAGGTGTGGCTGACCGCCAGTTCTTCCTCCGGTATACCCATATTGGAGAGATAGGCCCTGTACAGTTCGAGTGCCGCCGGGGCGGTGAAGTTGATCACTACCAGGCCGGAGAAACCACCGTCGAAGAGTACGAAGCAACCGATATCCGGTTTCAGGCAGGTACGGTTGATCTTCTGCACCATGGCCGAGTAGTTGATATCGTTTTGGGTGGCGGTTGTGAGAACCGTGGTCACCGATTTGCAGAGCATGAGGAGTATGTCATCGGTGGATACGATCTTTGTTTTTGCCATCAGGCGGACCTCGGTAGTTTGTAATTTTTCTGGAACATAATAGTATTGTCGGACGATACAGCGGATTCTTGACAGGTTACTTTAAACTATGACGCCACAACAGCTGATCTCCGATGCGGGTGACCTGATTTCACTTCCCGAGGTTTGTGTCCGCATCAACCAGATGGTCAACGACCCGAAGAGTTCCGCCGAGGAGATCGGCAACGTCATCAGCCAGGATACCGCTCTCTCGGCGCGCCTGCTGAAGATCGTCAACAGCGCCTTCTACGGCTTTCCCGGCCCCATCGATACGATCTCCCGGGCGATCACCATTATCGGTACCCGGGAGCTCTGCGACCTGGCGATGATGACCGCCTTCTGCAGCGTATTCACCGGAATTCCAGGGAACCTGGTCAACATGGAGACCTTCTGGCGCGGTTCCCTCACCTGTGGCAGCCTGGCCCGGGCGCTGGCCAGACGCAGCAAGGTGCTGCATCCGGAGCGGCTGTTCGTGATGGGGGTGCTGCACGACGTGGGGCGCCTGGTGATATACCAGCAGCTGCCCGCGGAGTCACGGGATATCCTGCTGATCAGCAAGGGGCGGGATGATCTGATCTTGTCCGCGGAGCGGGAGGTGCTCGGCTTTACCCATGGCGAGGTCGGCTACGAATTGGCCCGGGACTGGAGTCTGCCGGGTCCCATCGCCTCCGCCATGCGCTGGCACCACCTGCCGGACCAGGCGGAGAGTGACCACCTGGAGTGTTACCTGGTCTACATCGCCAATATCGTGGCGGATGTGCTGGTCTGGGATGGTGACCTGGCGGCAGCAAGGGAGCAGATACTCCCCACGGCCTGGCAGGTGACGGGGTTGAGTGCCGCGGACTACGAGCAGGCCATCCCGGAGATCAGCAGCGAGATTAGAGAGCTCTACAGCATCCTGATGGGCGGTAGCGAGAGTTCCACCACGGGTTAGCCGGTCAGTCGAGCAGCCTCTTGCTGCGGAACAGGGCCTCCATCTCCGGCTTGTTGGCCACGATCTCCTGCATCTCCAGTCCCTTCATTTCGTGCGGAAAGACCAGCCAGCGGGCGGTTTCGTGGATATAGTAGTCCGGCACCAGGGAGGTCTGGTTGTTGCCGGGCTTGTACCAGGGAGTGGCGATGCGTACCTGTTCCGGCATGTTGCGCCGCGTCTCTGCCTTCAGGGTGTCCAGGATCGCCTGCAGGCTGAGACCGGTGTCGAACACATCGTCCACGATCAGCAAGCGGCTGTCCCAGTTGATATTGCGTACCAGGTAGTCCAGTCCGTGAACCCGGACCGCCTTGTCCCGCTCACCGATCCCGGTATAGGAGGAGGTGCGGATGGCGATGTGGTCTGTAGGCAGGTCGAAGTAGTCAAGGATCTCCTGAACTGCGATGCCGACCGGGGTGCCGCCACGCCAGACTCCAACGATGAAGTCGGGCCTGAATCCGCTCTGCAGAATCTCCAGTCCCATGCGGAAGGAGTCGGTCAGCAGCTCCTGCGCGCTGATGTAGTATTTGTCACTCATGCCATCCAGCCTGTTTTCTCTCTCGCGCTGAAACTATACGGGATTGATCGCCACTGGCAACCGTCGATCAATCCTGTTCAAGGGCTTCTTTCGGGATTTTTCTCCTGCCCAGTTGCTGGATACCGTTTCCGGCAATGATCAGCAGCAGCCCGAGTCCGCTGGACCAGTGGATATCCTCGCCAACGATGAAGTGGATCAGGAACAGGGAGAGAATCGGGGACAGGAAGATCAGGTTGGCGATTCTCGAGGCGTTTTCGGTCAACCGCATCGCCTTCAGCCAGAACACGAAGGCGATCCCCATCTCGAACAGGCCCACGTAGGCGGCGCCGTAGAATCCCTCAACCGAGCGGATGGTGAAGCCGGTGGTCACGGCAGTCACCAGGGCGATCAATGGCAGGCCGAACAGGAAGCTGAGGAACAGCCCCACCGCCGGCTCGACCCGGCTGCGGGTATTGAAAATCCAGAACAGGGACCAGATCACGGTGCTGGCGAGGGCCAGCAGAACGCCCAGGCCATTGCTGAACTGAAGTGTCCAGGGTTGCCCGTGGGTGGCGATCACCAGGATACCGCTGTAGCTGATAGCGATGGCCAGCAGGTCGATGCGCCTGAGGTGCTGCTTGAGCAGGGGCACCGCCAGGATCGAGAGCGTGATGGCCCAGGTGTAGTTGAGCGGCTGCGCCTCCTGGGCCGGCAGCAGGTCGTAGGCCCGGAACAGTACCCAGTAGTAGAGGAAAGGGTTGAGAACGCCGAGACCGGCGGCGATCCACAGATCCCTGCGGCTGACCAGGCGCAGGGAGGGGAGGTGTCCCTGCAGGGTCAGGATCAGGAGCATTACCAGGACCGAGGCGATGCTGGCGTAGAACAGCAGCTGAATCGGTTCCATGTGGCGCAGCGACAGCTTGAAGGCGGTCGCCACGGTGGACCAGAGCAGCACCGCCATGAGGCCGAACAGGTAAGCCCTGGACTGACGGGTCATGCTGACCGCTCTCCGGCCACAGGCCGCGGCCTGTTGAAGAGGGGAGGCCGCTTCAAAGTCGGGCCAGGGTGTGGCAGATCAGATCCAGGTCGGCCTGCGTTGAGAGACGATGATCGCCCCGCTTTATCAGGGTCAGGGTCGCGTCATCGCTCTCCAACTGTTCGCAGGTCTGCAGGGAGAACGCCCAGGGGACGTCCGGGTCCTGCATGCCGTGCAGCATCCGCACCGGGCAGTGAATGGGGATCGGGCCGTCCAGCAGCAGGTGCTGTCTGCCCTCCTGGAGTAGCTCCCGGGTGATCGGGTAGGGCTGCTGATCGTCATAGTCGCAGGGGATCAGCAGCCGGCCCTCCCGCTCCAGGACCTCAAGCTGTTCTTCGCCGAACCGGGCCATCAGCAGACGCTCGGTGAAATCGGTGGCGCAGGCCAGGGTAAGCAGTGCATCTACCCGGTCGGGACGGGCCAGGGTGGCGTGGAGCGCCAGCCAGCCCCCCATGCTGGACCCTACCAGCACCAGGGGTCCGTCGGTTAGCCTGTCGATCACTGCCAGCGTATCGTCAAGCCACTCTCCGATAGTGCCCTGCTCGAACGTACCCGAGGACGTGCCGTGTCCGGAGTAGTCGAAGCGGGTAAAGGGGCGTCCGGCTCGCCGGCACCAGGCCTCCAGGGCCAGCGCCTTGGTACCGGTCATGTCTGATTTGAACCCGCCCAGAAAGAGTACGCCGGGGCCAGCGCCCGGAGTCTGGTGGTAGGCGATTCGCTTGCCGCTATCGAGTTCTATAAATCGTGCTGGCTGGTTGTTCACGGCGACTCCGTACCGGTTTGCTGATTGGGCGCATGATACCGGCCACCCCTGCTAATGCAACAGTGGTCCCTGCGTCTGCCAACCTGAACTGAGCGGACACCCGGTGGCCGGATTCGTGGCCTCTGTGCAGGGCGTCCTTAACCAGGTGGCGGGTTGCGGACCATCTCTCCTCCGGGTCATGCTCCACCCGGCCCGGTTGAGGATAGGCCTGGCGAAACTCCTGTTGCTTCAGGAAATGGACGTGACCATCTTTATCGAACAGGATGCACCTTGTACTGGTGGTGCCCTGATCAATACTCAGCATCAGTGGCTGGAAAACAAGAACAAAATTGTGATAAATTGGATTATAATAGTAATGGTAGTTATTGAATGACAAGGGAATCGATCTACGATCTTCTGGTGATCGGTGGTGGAATAAATGGTGTCGGGGTTGCTCGTGATGCCGCCGGGAGAGGTCTCTCGGTCTGCCTGTGTGAACAGGATGACCTGGCGGCGCATACTTCATCCGCCAGCACCAAGCTTATACATGGTGGGCTGCGCTACCTTGAGCAGTACGATTTTCGGTTGGTGCGCCATGCCCTTCAGGAACGCCGTCACCTGCTCCGTATCGCCCCACATATCGTTCATCCCCAGCGCTTTATTCTTCCACACCATCTCTCCCTGCGTCCGCGGTGGATGATCCGACTCGGGCTGTTTCTTTACGATCGGCTGGCCGGCCCGGACAACCTGCCCGGATCGGGCGGGGTTGATTTGACCCGGCACCCGGCTGGGCAGGCACTGAAACCGGTCTACACAAGGGGATTCGAGTATTCCGACTGCCGGGTACAGGATGCCCGGCTGGTGGTGGTGAACGCGATGGATGCCAGGCAGCGGGGCGCGGACATTCGCACCCGCAGCCGCTGTATCGGGTTGAAACGCCATGCCAATCACTGGGATGTAATCCTGCAAGCCCGCGCCAGCGGCTTGAGGACGCGAATCCAGGCACGTGCGATAGTCAATGCTGGCGGCCCCTGGGTGGAGCAGGTGGAGACACTGGGTGGAATGGCCGGTGGCGGTCGGCATCTGCGTTTTGTAAAGGGCAGTCACCTGGTGGTACCGAGGCTGTTCTCCCCGGAGTACGCCTATATTTTTCAGCACACTGATGGTCGTGTACTGTTTGCGATCCCCTTTGAACAGGAGTTTACCCTGCTCGGAACCACCGAGGTGGAGCTGGATCAACTTCCGGAAACCGTCCAGGTCAGCCGCCAGGAGACCGATTACATCTGTGAAGCGGTCAGTCACTATCTGCGACAACCGGTCTATCCGGAGGATGTCGTGTGGAGTTTCAGCGGAGTGCGGCCACTTTTCGATGCCGGACCGGAAGATGCCTCGAAAGTGAGCCGGGAATACCATCTGCACCTGGATCGTGATCAGGCTCCGATACTCTCTATCCACGGAGGCAAAATAACCACCTACCGCCGACTGGCCGAGGAGGTCATGGAGCTTCTGTCAGGGGTGATCCCACCCTATACGGGAAAAACCTGGACCGACAGTGCCAGCCTGCCGGGGGGTGATCTGCCGGGAGGGGATTTCGAGGATTTTCTGGCCGCATGCCTGGCACGCTATCCGCAGCTTCCACCATCGCTTACGACACGCTATGCCGGGAACTACGGCAGTCGTATTGATCAGCTGCTTGGGGACAGCACTCGAGTCGAGGAGCTCGGTCACCACTTCGGGAACCAGCTTTTTGAGCGGGAGGTGCGCTACCTGGTGACGAATGAATTCGCCGAAACGGCGGATGACATTGTCTGGCGTCGGACTCGCTGCGGTCTGGGTATGAGCATTCGGGAGGTCGCTTTTCTACAGCAGTGGCTGACCGACAAGGCTGCAGCGTAAATGACTGTTCGCGTGGCCCGTATTCTGGAATAATCTGCACAGAAGGCAGCCGCAATATCGCTGCGAAGCCGGGTATTCACGCAGGCAGGCCAATATGATCGGTCCCGTAGACTCCAACTGTGCCAGGACGCTGTGCCGAAATCACCGCAAGGTGAGTGCCCCCGCCTCGGAAGGGGAGGCCAGTATCTTTTTCAACCTGTGTATGGACCGGGCCCACTATGCACCCCAGGCCGGGGCGATCTACTTCGTGGACTCCAACTACGTCAAGGTGGCGGAGACCATCGGTGACGTCTTTTCAGGGTTTGGCTGCCAGCCGCAAGTCGACCAGCTCTACCTGGATCAACTGAGCATCTTCAAGAGTCTGAAACGGGTGAGGGTGACCCCGCAACAGGCGAAGGCGGTGCTGGTGGCGCTTCGCATGCAGGGGATGCAGATCACCATCGCCCGATAACCCGTACCATCCGCTGACGCGATTATCTCCCCCTGTCTACTCGGCCATTTTTTTCGCCTTGTCGATCAGCTCGCCGGTCTTCTCCATCGTGCTCTTCTTGACCTCTTCATAGCCCTGTTTCAGCGCGTCCATATCGGCCTCGGGCTGCTCCACCGGCATGCTGGTATCTTCCACCGGTGCTGACTCGTGTCGCTCCTCGTTCATCTCGCTCCACTCCTTCCGGAGCGACTCGGTGGATTCGGAGATCACTTCGCCTGCATTCTGCGCCGAAGTCCTGGCCTGTTCGGCAGCCTTATCCAGGCTGCTCTGTGCCTTCGAGTCCCCGGTTCCTTCGGACATGGTCCGGGCCTGGCTCGTAGATTCATTTACGGAAGAGACGGTTCCGGATTCATCGCTCGACTCATCCGCACCACAACCCGCCAACAGCCCGGCGGCAAGTACACCCAGTGCAAGCATTCGTTTCATCACAACCTCCTTGTACTCCATGAAAGGTATTATCTGGTGGTTCAGCGTGTCCCTGGGGGTGTTGCGGCTCTCGCCAGGACCCCGGTCATTCGCTGCGAGCCGCGCCTTTCCAGGAACGCGGACAGGCCAACTGGATACGTCAACATCACCTTTCAAAGAGTATTTGAACAAACTGTTGAATATTTTCCGGTCCTGGAACCGTCTCCTTCATAGTGGGGCGGAGCCGCGGATGAGGCAAGTGAAAATCTGTAAATTTCCACCTACTCCTGAAAGAACCATTTGGACGCCTCCTGCTCGGCATCACAACGACTGATACCAATATCCTTCAGCATGCGGGGATCCAGACGCAGCAGGGCGCGGCGCTGTCGGCTGTTCTCATGCCACTGCCAGAGCCGGTCAAAAATGATCATTCCCACTGCCGGGAGACGGGCAGGCTTGCAGGTTCTCTGTAGACGGGGTGCGGTAAGTTCCATGGTCTTTTTCCTGTATTGAGTCCGGTGGCTTCAGCCTATCGCTGAATCTGTGATCATTACAGATTCAGAAACAAGGAAACAAAAACAGTACAGATGTGTTATGGTTAGTCTGTACCGTCTTTTGTAGAGATCATCTGTACTGTTGGCCATGAAAAAATATGAACAGGTTGCGAATGTCTTAAGTGATCAGATCGCTCGCGGGATCTACCACAACGGTGACCGGTTGCCCTCGATCCGCCATCTGAGTGAACAGATGGGCTACAGTATCTCGACCATTCAGGAGGCCTATCTCCTGCTCGAGCAGCGCGGCATCACCGAAGTGCGGCCGAAATCCGGACACTTCGTAAACCGGCGTCAACCGTCTCCACCGGACCTACCCTCGACGCCCGAGTATTCAGTGCGGCCCGAGGAGACCAGCACCTGGGCCAAGGTGTTCCATCTTCTCTACCAGACCCAGTCTGCAGACAGTCTGTCGCTGGGCCGCGCGGTACCCAACCTCTCGGTAGGAACCCTGAAACCCCTGCAGCGCTCGCTGGCGGCGCTGACCCGGCGTGGCGAACTGCGCGGTCTCTCCTACGACTACATCCTGGGCTGTGAAGAGCTGCGCAAGCAGATTACCCGGCTGGCGGTCGACTCCGGCTGCAACCTGTCACCGGAAGAGGTGGTGATCACTTCCGGTTGCCAGGAAGCGCTGGCCAGCAGCCTGCGCGCAGTGACCCGCCCGGGTGACACGGTGATCGTCGACTCACCCAGTTTCTACGGATCGTTGCAGGCGATCGAGGCCTGCGGATTGAAGACCCTTGAGCTGCCGACCGATCCCAGGAAGGGAATCAGCCTGGAAGCGATGCAGCTGGCATGTGAACAGTGGCCGGTCAAGGCCTGCCTGATCACCCCGACATTCAACAACCCGCTGGGTTACTGTATGCCGGATAACCGCAAGCGGAAGCTGCTGGACCTGGTCCGGCGATACGATATTCCGCTGATTGAAGATGACGTGTATGGGGACCTGGGCTACGCGGCACCTCGCCCTCGCACCATCAAGTCCTTTGATAGCGAGGGGAGGGTGATCCTCTGCTCCTCGTTCTCCAAGACCCTGGCGCCGGGACTGCGGGTCGGCTGGGTTGCACCCGGCCGCTATGCCAGTCGTGTCATGCACATGAAATACATCTCCAGCATGAGCTCGGCTACCCTGCCACAATTGGCGGTGGCCGATTTCATCTCCCGCGGTGGCTATGACCGTCACCTGAAAAGGGTGCGCTCGGTCTACCAGAGGGGGAGGGATTACATGATTGAGTGGATTACCCGCTACTTCCCGGAGGGCACCCGGGTCTCCAGTCCCCAGGGCGGGTTTCTGCTCTGGGTCGAGCTGCCCCCGGAAGTGGACGCCATGGCCCTTACCGAGCGGGCGCTGAAGCAGGGCGTGGGCGTGGCCCCGGGTGAGCTGTTCTCGGGCAGTGGAAAATTCTCCCACCACATCCGGCTGAACTATGCCGATTGCCCGGGCACTAAAATGGAGAAAGGCGTCAAGCTGCTGGGTAACCTGATAACCGCCGGAAGTGGCATCCGATGAACCGCTTCGAACTGGATTGCAAGCATATTTCAAGGGTCCTGGCCGACCGGGGGCACCGGGTACCGGAGCCGGTGTGCTATCCGAATGGGTACTTCGGCTGCCCACCGGCCCCGGCATCGGTACTGATGCCGCTGTTTCGGGATGCCGGTGAGTGGCATGTGCTCTACATTCGCCGCTCCGAACACGAGGCCGATCGGCACAGTGGCCAGGTCGCCTTCCCCGGCGGCAAGCTGGATTCGGTTGACCGGGATGCGTTCGATGCGGCACTCCGGGAAGCGCAGGAGGAGATCGGCCTTGATCCCCGCCATGTCTCCATTCTCGGCAACCTGCAGGAGTACCGGACGATAAGCAATTTTCTGGTGACCCCGGTGGTGGCTGAGATTCGCTGGCCGGTACCGCTGGTACCTGACACCCGGGAGGTCAGCCGGGTATTCAGTATCCCGGTCTCCTGGCTTGCCGATCCGGCCAATCACCGGGTCTCCTGGCGCAAGCTGAAGGGGGAGGGGGCGCCGATCCCGGTGATTCATTTCGAGCACTACGATGGAGAACTGCTGTGGGGTATCACGGCAAAGCTTACCCTGAGCCTGCTGGGGCTGATCGGTGTCATGGAGGATTGGCAATCGCCCGCTCGCTAGCGGGCGCGGTTTGACTGCAAATCCGCGGATGTCGATAAACTCACCTGATTATTCACAATGCTCATCCAGGTTCGAATACCGTCAGTTAAGCCGCGAATGAACGTGAGTAGACGCAAATAATTATAAAATCAGGTTGATGGATGAGGCGTTACTGAATGGGACTCTACCTGAAAATGAGTGATACCCTCCCGGAAAAGAGACAAAGCACCTGGAAATTTACAGAATTCGCTTTCATTTATTCCATTCCATCCTCAGGTCCGTAAACGGTACTACCCCTCACCTCGCTCCATAATCCGGTTTCATTTGCCCCGGCTGGTTGTCGCTTGGAGGCGAAAAATCGGACAGGCTCCCACGCTATCCAGGTACCGGCCATCCAACGGGTCGACCCGACCATGCAGCAAAGAAAAAAGGCATTGGATCCCGTTTGTGCGGCGTCGCCCATGGTAGACTGTCTCCAATCCGCTGATTCACATCCGGTTTCGTCATAATCCTGACACTTTGCATGAACAGACTCACCAGGCGATTTGAAAACTCATCTTTGCCGCTTGCACTCAAGTGGTCGCTGATTATCGCCTGTTTCGTCTCGCTGGTGATGGGGGTCCTCGGATGGTTTCTTATTCAGCAGCAGAACGAGAGCTATCGATTCCAGAATAGCCTGCTCGGCAGCCTGGTGGTTGATCAATTGGCGCTGGCCTCCAGTGAACCGCTGATGGCGGAAGACAATCTCGGCCTGCAGGTGCTGGTGCGGCAGCAGGAGAAGAGTCCACTGATACTGGGCATGCAGATCTTCGACCTGCGCGGGGGCGTCAAGGCGAGCGCGGGGGTCTCGCCAATAGGCGACATTCTGGCCCTGGTTGAACGCGAATCGGAAACCGACAGGCTGCCCTGGAAAACCCCCTATTTTGATGCCGTGTCGTTCATCAGTGCGATCCGTTTCAAGGGAGTGGTGGCCGGCTATGCGGTGGTGACCATCGATCAGAAGCCGCTGGAACAGCAGTTGGTCCGATTGAAACGCACCCTGCTGGCCACCACCCTGGGACTGATTCTGCTCGGTATATTGCTTGCCTTTCCCCTGGCCCATCGCCTGAGCCGACCGATCCGCCAACTGGTAAAGGTGGGTGAGGCGGTTGACCGGGCACAAAACCGCCCCCCGCCAATTCTTCGACGAAAGGATGAACTGGGGCGGGTCATCCACAGTTTTCACCAGATGGCGGATGGCATGGAGAAGAAACGCGAGGTGGAACAGGCGTTTTCCAGGTATCTCTCTCCGACCATAGCGCGCCAGGTTCTGAACCAGCCCTCCGGTAGCGAACTGGGGGGAACCACCCTGGTGGGCAGTGTACTGTTCTGCGACGTGGTGGGTTTTACCGAGCTCTCGGAGAATCTGCCACCGCGAGCGGTGGGCGAGCTGCTGAACCAGTATTTCAGCTACTTTTCCATTGCCGCTGACAGCTGTGAAGGTACCGTGGACAAGTTTATCGGCGATTGCATCATGGTCCTGTTCGGTGTGCCGGAAGCGGACGATTCGCACGGGCTGCATGCCGTGACCTGCGGTGTTCTGATACAGGAGATCGCCAGCCGTATCAACCATGGTCGACGGGCGGAGGGGCTGCCTCTGGTGGAATTCAAGGTGGGTATCAACACCGGACGAATGCTGGCCGGAAACCTGGGCAGTGCCCAGCGGATGCAGTACACCGTGGTGGGCGACTCGGTGAACCTGGCGGCCAGGATATGTGATATCTGCACCCCGGGGCAGGTACTGATTACCGGTGACACCCTGCATCAGCCTGGAGTCGAATCCCTGGTTCGTGCGGAACCGCTGCACAGGGTCAGGGTTCGTGGAAGGAAGAAGCCGGTGGCGCCCTACCGGGTCGACGGAGAGTCGTTTCTCGCAGAGTCGAAATTCCAGGAGAGTCTGGAGAGGATTCTGCCAAGGGAGGATATTGTGTGAAACAGCTGCTGCTATCGGTGTTGCTGCTACTGGCCAGTGGATGCGCGGTGCTGCCACCGGCAAGGGTGGCGGATGGGGAGAGCCGAAGCGAGGAGCAGATCCTGCAGCAGGCCATCTTGCTGCACGAAAAGCGGCAGTGGGCGGATGCCATGGCACTACTGTCGCGTGGCCTGGAGGCCTATCCGCTGAGTGAACAGCTGGCCGAGCTGCGTGACTCCGTAAACCGCGACTGGCAGCTGCAGAAGCGCAACCGGGAGGACTGGATCCTGGTATACGAGGTGCGCGCGCTACAGAAGAAGCTGCCCTACCTGGAGAGCCTGGTCGAGATCGATCCGGAGAACTACATCACCAAGTCCCGCCTGCTGTTCTGGCGTTCCCTGCTGGAATCCAGAGTTGCCGGCCTGATCTCCTGCGGATCACTTCACCTTCATCTGGACAAGCCCCTGGCGGAACAGTGCGCCACGCTGGCCGATGAGATCAAACCGACGGAGCAGAGTGCGCACCTGCTTGGACGGATCCGCCAGGAAGAGGCGGAGGAGGAGAAAAAGGCGCGTGCCCGGCAGGTTGTTCGCAGCAAGAGGGAGCTTGAAAGGCGCAGGACCCGGCTGCTCGAGCAGGCCAACGAGGATTTTTCGTCCGGGGCTTACCAGGAGAGCATAAGCCGACTGAACCAGTTGCTCGTTCTGAACCCGGGTGACCGGGAGGCCGGGGAACTGCTGGATCGGGTCAGCCGGGAGCGGGACCGGGAAGTGGAACGCTTGCTGGCCTACGGAGACCGGTTGTACCGGGAAGAGCAGATCGAGCAGGCGGTGTCGGTCTGGGAGTCGGCGGACAAGCTGGCGCCGGGGCGAACCGAAATCGCCAGCCGTATCGACCGTGCCATGAAAGTGCTGCAGAAGCTGCAGGAGATCCGGCAGGTCGAGTAGGTTTTCCGGGCTCTATCCCAATTCACTGGCGGGACGGCTGGTGGAGGCGATACTGCCGGACCAGAAGGCGTTTTTGGGATCCAGAAAATCACTCCAGGGTATATAGTGCGAGCCGTCGCAGGAGAAGTTGAGGCCTATCAGGCCGTTGAATATGTTGATCGAGCCGGAGCGCAGGTAGACCGTTTCGTCAGCCAGTCGCAGGGTCTTGAACCCCTCGAGAACATGGTGGATCCGGTTTTGTGGCAATACCGCGCTTTCCGGGTAGGGTCGGACCGGGTAAGCGAAGCAGATATCGGGGTCGATCAGGTCCTCCACCTCGACAATCCGGTAGCGGTAGGGATCGTCCACCAGCCAGAGGGTGGCCCGGCTGCTTGAAAAGTGCAGTTTGCCGTGAAACACCCCGCGCTGAGCCATCAGCTCTTCGGTGATTGCCAGCACTTCGTCAATGTGGCTGTCGAGGACACTCTTTATCCGGGTCTGTTGAAACAGCAGGCCTCGAATCGAGGGATCTCCTTTCATCTGGCGCCACTGGTCCGGTTCGTCGTACAGCTGTTGTGTCAATGGCAGGTCCCGCAGATCAAAGTCGGCACCCAGAAGACCGATAACCCGCCCCCCCTCTCTGACCAGCTGGATGGCCGTGATGCTCGGGCGGCCGGAAAGCAGGCTGATGTAGGCCTCCGAGAGGTAGTAGTCCACAGCAGGATAGACGCTGTTCAGGTACGGCCGGCTGGAGCGGTCACGCCCGAAATGTTCCGGGTAGTGGCCGCCGCTGTTGATGTTGTCTGAAATCTGGATCGCGTCGGTGCCCAGTGCGTAGATATAGGCGCAGTAGGGGAGTTCGGAGACGTGCCGGCTCAGTACCTGGTTGAGCTGTTCGCGATCGGGCCAGACCTGGCTGCAGGCGTCTGCGATATGGTTGATGATCGGCCGGATCAGTTTGCCCAGTGCATGGCGCTGTTGGCTGATACTTTTCTGTATGGGGCTGTTCATTATGGCACTACTACTCGAAAGCGGAATAGGGAATGGACTCAGGGAATGATGACCCCTTCGTTCTCCAGAAAACTCACCAGCCGGATCAGGGGCAGGCCAATCAGTGAATTGGGGTCGTCTCCCTCCATTCTGCTGAATAGCACTATGCCGAGCCCCTCGGACTTGAAGCTGCCGGCACAATTAAACGGTTTTTCCGCATCCAGGTAGCGCTCTATCAGGGAACGGTCCAGGGTTCGAAAGTGAACGTGATACGGCTCGCAGATAACCTGTTCCCGACCGCTGGCACTGTTGAGCAGACAGAGGCCGGTGTAGAAACTGACCCGCCGGCCGGATGCCAGGGAGAGCTGTCGGATGGCATTTTCGCGGTTACCCGGTTTGCCCAGGATCCTGTCGTCGATGCAGGCCACCTGGTCGGAGCCTATGATCAGACTCTCCGGATGGCGCTTTGCCACCGCCCGAGCCTTGGCCGCGGCGAGGCGGGTGACCAGTTGCGTGGCGGTTTCATTCTCCTGGTGGTGCTCGTCAATCTCCGGCCTGTCTATGCTGAATTGCAATCCCAGGCGGGTCAGCAGTTCACGCCTGAAGGGGGAGGTTGAGCCGAGTACGATCGGGAGCGCCCGGTTAGCGGGGTTCAGGTTACTGCTATTCATCGGGTGTTGCGGGATCTCCAGGGATCGATGTTTGAAGGTAAATGGCGAGCCGCCGATGTTATCAAATTACCGCTTCGGCGGGGAGGAATTGAGTGGTAAACAGGTGTTAAAAAATTCGCACTGTTTCACCAGTATTGCAATGTCTTGACATTTTTAAAATGCATAGATACATTGAAAAAAAGCATTGGAATTATCAATACAAAGCATCTGCGCACAATATAAACAAGTAAAAACAATCGATTACAAAACCATAAAGTTTACATAGACTTGACAACAGGGGCCTGTATCCCATAGAAATGCTGACCGAATTAAGTCTTTGCTAATATTTTTCCGTCGTGTCGTAACCGGTTTCGGCCGAAGGCAGGACCAGGGGGCGCCCTGATGCAAGTATCCGAACTGATGATCGAAGGGGTGAATCTGATGCTTCTCGGAATGGGCAGCGTATTCCTGTTCCTGTCGATCCTGGTGCTCGCCCTGAGTGGCGTTGCGCGATTGAGTAACCGTTTCGCTACGGATGACGATCGTGACTCCTCCCGGCCCCCGACAGCCACACCCCGTGCTGCAACGGAGAGCGAAGAGATCATTGCCGTAATCACGGCGGCCATAAGCCGCTACCGGCAGCGATAAAAGCAGAGGGCCTGCCAGCGACACTGGCGAGCCTCTATCTTGCGACCATTAGCAGAAAGAGTCCTATGAGCACCAACAGTAAACTCGGCATTACCGAAGTCGTCCTGCGCGACGCACACCAGTCCCTGTTCGCCACCCGGTTGCGAATCGAGGATATGCTGCCCATCGCCTCCAAGCTGGACCAGATGGGTTACTGGTCGCTGGAAACCTGGGGTGGTGCCACCTTTGATGCCTGTATCCGTTTCCTGGGAGAGGATCCGTGGGAGCGCCTGCGCCAGTTGAAAAAGGCGATGCCGAACACGCCTCAGCAGATGCTGTTTCGGGCGCAGAACATACTCGGCTACCGGCACTATGCCGATGACGTGGTGGAGCGTTTCGTGGAGCGGGCCGCGGCCAACGGCATGGATGTATTCCGCATCTTCGATGCCATGAATGACCTGCGTAACCTGGAGACTGCAATCAAGGCGACCCTGAAGGTGGGCAAGCATGCCCAGGGTACCATCTCCTATACCGTCAGCCCGGTGCACGATACCGCTTACTGGCTGGATATGGCGAAACGGCTGGAGGATATGGGCTCCACCTCGATCTGTATCAAGGACATGGCCGGCCTGCTCAAGCCCTACGTCGCCTTCGACCTGGTCAGCAAGCTACGTGAGACCGTGTCGATCCCCCTGGCCCTGCATTGTCACGCCACCACCGGGCTGAGCACCGCCACCATCGTCAAGGCGGCCGAGGCAGGTATCGACATGGTGGACAGCTCGATCTCCTCCATGAGCATGACCTACGGTCATTCACCCACCGAGTCGGTGGTCTCGATCCTGGAGGGGACCGACCGGGAAACCGGGCTCGACATCACCGCGCTTGAAGAAATTGCAGCCTACTTTCGCGAAGTCCGTAAAAAATACGCAAAATTTGAGGGTTCGCTGAAGGGGGTCGACTCCCGGATCCTGGTCGCCCAGGTGCCGGGTGGCATGCTGACCAACATGGAGAACCAGCTCAAGGAGCAGGGGGCTGCCGACAAGCTGGATGCGGTGCTGGAGGAGATTCCGCGGGTTCGGCAGGACCTGGGCTATATCCCCCTGGTGACGCCTACCTCGCAGATCGTGGGTACCCAGTCCGTGCTCAATGTGCTGAGCGGCGAACGCTATAAGAACATTACCAAGGAGACCGCCGGAGTCCTCAAGGGTGAATACGGAGCCACCCCGGCGCCGGTCAACCAGGAGCTTCAGGCACGGGTGCTGGAGGGCGCCGAGCCTGTCACCTGTCGGCCGGCCGACCTGATCGAACCGGAGATGGATAGCCTGACCCGGGAGTTTGAAGGTCTGGTAAAGGAGCATGGAATAGAGGTCGCCGATGAGGCCGTGGATGATGTCCTGATCTACGCACTGTTCCCGCAGATCGGTCTCAAGTTCCTGCAGAATCGCGGCAACCCGGATGCATTTGAGGCGGCACCGGATGCCGCCCGTGACAAGGTAGCTGAAAAGCCGGCGGCAGCCGGGGGGTCCGGGCAGAAACCTGCTGCCGCGGAGTCCTATACCGTCAATGTGAATGGCAAAAGCTACAGTGTCACGGTGTCCGCCGGTGGCGAGATACAACAGGTGGCGCCAACCTCCACGGCCCCGGCGGCAGCGGAGACCACAGGCGAAGCCATCCCGGCGCCCCTGGCAGGGAACATCTTTAAGGTACATGTGGCGGTCGGACAGACGATCAATGCCGGCGATGTGATCATGATCATGGAGGCCATGAAGATGGAGACCGAGGTCCGGGCTCCCCGCGGCGGCGTGATCTCTTCCATCGTTGCGAAAGAGGGCGAGGCGGTCCAGGTGGGCGACCCCCTGGTAACCCTGGACTGACCATGGGCAGCGCAGACGCACTCTGGCAGTCGATGGGTATTGCCAACATGGCCTGGGGCCAGCTTTTCATGATGCTGGTCGGTTGCCTGTTGATCTATCTGGCGGTGGCCAAGAAGTTTGAACCGCTACTGCTGTTGCCGATTGGCTTTGGTGCCATTCTCAGCAACATACCCGTGGCCGGGATCGCCGAGTCGGGCGGCATGCTTTACTATATTTATAAGGTGGGCATCGAGACCGGTGTCTTCCCGTTGCTTATCTTCATGGGCGTAGGTGCGCTAACCGACTTCGGCGCATTGATCGCAATGCCTTCCACGCTGTTTCTGGGCGCGGCAGCCCAGTTCGGGATATTCGCCACGCTGATAGGCGCGCTGGCCCTGAACCTGGTTCCCGGGTTCGATTTCTCGCTGGCAGATGCCTCGGCGATCGCGATCATTGGCGGCGCCGATGGGCCGACAGCGATCTTCCTCGCCTCCCGATTATCCCCGGATCTGCTGGGCGCGATCGCAGTTGCGGCTTACTCCTACATGGCCCTGGTACCGATTATTCAACCGCCCATCATGCGCCTGCTGACCACCGAGCAGGAGCGTAAGATCGTCATGTCGCAACTGCGTCCGGTCAGTCGCCTGGAGAAGATCCTTTTTCCCTTTACGGTGCTGATACTCTGTATTCTGTTCCTGCCCTCCGCAGCGCCGCTGATCGGTATGCTGATGTTCGGCAACCTGCTAAAGGAGGCGGGTGTCGTGGAACGCCTGAGCAGGGCGGCCCAGAACGAAATCATCAATATCGTGACCATCTTCCTGGGACTGGCGGTGGGTTCCAAGCTTTCAGCTGACACGTTCCTTACCCTTGAAACCCTTGGGATCCTGGCCCTGGGCGCCATCGCTTTCTGTATCGGTACCGCTACCGGGGTACTGATGGGCAAGGTGATGTGCCGACTGACCAAGGGCAAGGTCAACCCCCTGATCGGCGCGGCCGGTGTCTCGGCGGTACCCATGGCGGCGCGGGTGGTGAACAAGGTGGGGCTTGAATCCAACCATCACAACTTTCTGTTGATGCACGCCATGGGCCCCAATGTGGCTGGCGTGATTGGCTCTGCAGTGGCCGCCGGTGTGCTGCTGGCAGTGGTCGGCGGATAGGGGGGACTGGATACAGGCCCCACAACTGCCGCGTTTGCTGGCAATGAACCCTGTGATTGCTAACCGTGTAATCCGGCGTTATTTTTTTGACGTTGGCAACGACTCGTAATATCATTGCGCGCT
>JAPHTA010000180.1 GCA_026196475.1 Sedimenticola sp. | reverse complement strand
TGTGCCTTGAGGATGTCCACGGTGGTGACGTTCATGAGTCGGCGGCCGTACATCAGGATTACCAGGCCCCGGTCGCGATACAGCTGGCCCACCAGCGGAATCATCTTTTCAGCCAGATTCTGGCGATCCTTCCACTCATTTAGGTACTGCTCACTAGCGCTTACGCTCATGTCTCAAACCTGCCTCAAGTCTAGGGTTGTCGGGAGGTGTGGTGTCTACCTGTGGATAAACACCCTCGGTGTGCGCGGATAATATCAGAAACTGTCGTTTTGTGCGCCGCAAAACACAAAAAATATAGGACGATTGTACTAATAAATGACAAATCTCTGTTTTTTGTAGGGATGTGTGGCAGGCAGGGCTCGGGATCCTGTTCTATGCTTGGTAGACCTGCGCCTGGTATGGACGTGCTACGGTGGTCGGCTGCAGGTGCCGGCTGCCGAGAGGAGGATGATCATGGGAATGTTGGATAGATGGTTCGGTGGAAACAAGGGCTATCCGCCCCTGGCTCCGGAGAGTGATGCCCGGCACTATCTCGATGATCTGAGAGATGAGCTGGAGAGTCTTGCCGGTAGCGTCAAGGGGCCGCTGGAGGTGGTGCCCTCGGATCATGATGCCTTTGTCTTTATCGGCAAGCCGCCGCAGCAGTTCGGGCTGGCCTGGATACATGACGGCAAGGTGAGCAGCTTCCAGTCCATAACCGAGGAGTTACACCTGTCCAGGAGGGAGGCCAACCACCTGGTTGACGCAATGCGGGCCGCATATGAACATGCGGCAGAAGCGCGTCGCTACAGCACCACTATCGGGCGTCGCAAGATTACGGTGACTCCCTCACCCCTGCTGGAGCGCGAGATGCACGATATTATCGAACACGTTCACTGATTGATTGCATAAACAAGGGCCGCGGCGCCACCCGATGGGCCGCGGCCTTTATTTGGCTCGGACGGGTTTCAGTACATGTGCTGTCCGCCATTGATGGAGAGGGTGGATCCGGTGATGAAAGTGGCGTCGTCGGCAACCAGGAAGAGAACCGCGCGGGCGATGTCCTCCGGCTGTCCAAGTCGTCCCACGGGAATGGTTGCGATGATCTTGTCCAGCACCGGCTGGGGCACGGCGCGCACCATATCGGTCTCCACATAGCCGGGGGCGATGGCGTTCACCGTGATCCCCTTGGCGGCGCCCTCCTGGGCCAGCGCCTTGGTGAATCCGTGGATACCGGACTTGGCGGCGGCGTAGTTGACCTGGCCGTACTGGCCTGCCTGGCCGTTTACCGAGCCAATATTGACAATGCGTCCGAATTCACGTTTTCGCATACCCTCGATCACCGCCCGGCAGGTGTTGAAACAGGACGAGAGGTTGGTCTGTATCACCTGGTTCCACTGTTCAAAATTCATCTTGTGCATGGTTCCGTCACGGGTGATGCCGGCGTTGTTGACCAGGACCTCGACCGGCCCCTTGGATTCCTCGATCTGCTTTATTCCTCCGGCGACCGCGTCGAAGTCACTGACGTCAAACTTGATGGTGTCGATACCGGTCCGCTCGCTGAACTCTGCGGCGGCCTGGTCGTTGCCTCCGTAGTTGGCTACCACGTCGTATCCCTGCTCCTTGAGGCCAACACAGATCGATTCTCCAATACCCCGTGTGCCGCCTGTTACCAGTGCTACTCGCCCCATAAGATCCACTCCTTAAGTTATTGTGTGCGTTATCCGATGCCCCACTGCTGTGGCATCAAGGGTCCTTCCGGCTCTCCGCTCCGGTCATCCGCCGTTCTGAAAAGGCGCCGGGCCGGACAGTCTCTCTTCCTCTTTAGTGTAGCGATGTTTTCAAGTCACGATAGTCTCCATACTAACGAAAAAAGCCAATGCGTAAATGAGAGTCAATATAGCAGTGCGTACTAATATTCAGACTGCCAGACAGTGGTTGCCATTTCCCCGTAAATCACGTGAAATAGAACGGATTGCCCAATCTGAGACCACCTGCCTGGCGGACCCCCGAGTTCATGAAATTTCTAGCCCTGTTTCACATCGCGTTGGTGATAGTATTTGCCGCCCTCAACGGCATCATGCTCTATCTCTTCATGCTGCAGCTGCCCTACGGTGTCGAGCCGTTTCTGATCAGTCTCGCCAACTGGGACAAGTTGAGTCCGCAGATCGGTTACGTGGCGGGGGCCTGTGCCTTCCTGGCGGTATTCGGGGCGGTAATGGTTCAGCGTCTGCCAGAGCAGTGGAAGAACCGGTTGCTCTACGCCCGCTGGCATTTTCCTCACCCCTCCAGCGACGCCTTTCTGACCAGCCGCAGGCAGCCCTTCGAGGGCGGTGACCTGCAGGCCCTTTTTCCCCAGGTCAAGGATGCCGGCTTCAGTCGCAGGGTGCAGCAGCAGGTGTGGGAGAACTCATTCAGGCAACTTGGTGACAGGGCCGTGGTGCTGAATACGCGGATACACTGGGATATGCTGCGTGACCTGTACCTTCTCTGCCTCTACTTCCTCGCCCTCTTTGCTCTCGGCTGGCTACTCAACCTGGGCGTGCCGTTCCAGATTGTTGCCATCTACCTGTTCCTGTTCGGCGCCCAGGCCCTGTTTCTGATGTTTGCCGCGCGCCGCACCGGTTATCGCCTTGTGGACAACGTGCTGGCACTGGAACTTGGGCAGGAAGAGGAGAAGGGCGGCGTATTTGGCCGCCGGCGCAAATAGCACGGGGGAAGGTCAAGTCAGCTGACCACCACCAGGTCCTTGAGTCGCAGGGCCCGTCGCGTGCTCCGATAGGCGGTCTGGGCCAGGAACAGCTCGGCGGCGGAGAGCGCGTCAGTGAGCGCGTTGTGGGCCGGGTAGCGTGGCAGGCCGTAGCGGCGACGGGCGTTGGCCAGGCGCAGGTCACCGGAGCGGATCGCCTGGTCACGCAGCCTGAACTGGCGCACCTCCAGGGCCAGGGTATCAACCACCGGGCAGACGAAAGGGTAGCCATAGAGATTGCGGCAGGCGTGGTCGATAAACTCGTACTCGATTGCCGCGTGGTGCGCCAGCAGCACCTTGCCACTCAGGGCCTGCAGGATCTGCGGCAGGATCACTTCAAGTGACCGGGCCTCTGCCGCCCGGTCATCCAGGATGCCGTGTACCACCGCCGAGGCCTCCGGTATATCGATCGTTGGACGGATCAGGATATGGGTGGCGTCACGCAGCAGAAGGCTGTCACCCCTTACCGTGGCGTAGCCGACGCTGAGCAACTGGTCGCTCCCCGCCTGCAGGCCGGTGGTCTCGAAATCCAGGGCCAGGTAGTCAACCTGGCGCCACTCCAGATCCCGGTCCGGGAACGGCACCTCGTAGAAGTCTCGCAGGGGGCAGGCCGGCATCTTGCGGGTCCACCAGTTGCGCCGTTCCTCAAGGCTGAACAGATGCTTCCAGATCGACATCCTTACCTCAGGTAACGCTGGCTGAGTACGTTCTGCATGGTGCGTACCACGGAGAAAGCGTCCTTCAGATGGCTGCGTTCAAAGTGGGAGAGGTCGTCCGGTGGCATGAAGTTGTCCGGCGCCGTGCCCTGCCTGATCTGCCTGGCCTGGTGGCGGATTCGCAGGAAACTGACAAACTCCAGAGCGTCACGCAGGTCGTGTGCGCCACCGGAGGAGACCTCGCCGCCCGCGGCCACCTCCTTGAGTCGATCCTGGGTGTTGATGCTCTGGCTGCCGGCGGCCAGTGCGTAGACCCGGGCCAGGTCGACAATCGGCACGATGCCGCTGTGTTTCAGGTCCAGGGTGTGATCATGCTCTCCGCCGCTGATCAGCACGAAGTTGCGGAAAAATCCGAGTGGTGGCTTGTTCTTCAGGGCATTGCCCACCATGTAGGCGAGAAAGATCTGGTTGCCCCGGGTCTTGTTCAGCAGGTGCTCGCGGATTTCGAGGAACAGTTCCCGCTCACCGTAAATGCAGCGCAGGTCAAAAAAGACGCAGGTCAGCATCAGCGCCATGGGTTCCGGCTGGTCGATCCATTCACTGAAGTATTTTTTCCATGTGCCCATCGGTTGCCGCCACTTGTCGGTCATGGCCATCATCTCGCCCGGGCAGTAGATGTAACCGCAGGCGTTGAGACCGTCGCAGACGAAGCGGGACAGCGTCTTGAAGTAGTCCCCGTGCAGCTCAGGATCGTAGCGATCATCCAGCACCATGCAGTTGTCCTGGTCCGACTTGGCGGTCTGTTCGCTGCGCGCCTGGGATCCTGCGGCGACCCAGGCGTAGGGAACCGGCGGCGGTCCCAGCTTCTCCTCCGCCAGCTGCAGCAGGCGCACGGTGATCGAGTCCACCACTGCCGTGATCACGTGCCCGATGCTGTTGGCGGTGGCATCCGCCGCCGCTAGGTTGAGCAGCAGTTGGGGCAGCTTGGCACTGATCGCGGCCAGCCCACTGACCTCGTCCTGCTTGTAGATTGAACTGACCAGGTAGACAGCCGAGGTGGTATGTCGCTGGGCGAAGTCGGTCGCGGTCAACATCCCGGCCACCTCTCCATTGCGCAGGATCGGCAGGTGATGGATGTTGGAACGGGCCATGTGCAGCATGGCGTCGAAGGCGTAGTCTGCGGCATCCAGGGTGTACGGCGCGGCAGTCATTATGCTGTCGATGCGCTGGTTGGTATCCAGACCTTTGGCCACGACCCGTCGTCGCAAGTCGCGATCGGTGACGATGCCGGTCAGGTGGTTGCCCTCGGTGATCAGGATCGAGGATACCCGTTCCCGGGTCATCACCTCGGCGGTGTCCCGGATCGATGCCTCGGGCGGCATGGTGATCGGGGCACGGCTGATCATGTCGCCGATCTGGGTTGCCATCAGGCCAAGCTGGGCGCTGCCATCCTCCCCGGCATGACTGATGGCGTCGCGCAGCCGGTCGCCACCGGCCGGTTCAAAAAAATAGGCAAACTGGGAGTGGGCGTGGCAGAGCGCGTCCACCTCCAGGGGCTGTAGCAGGTAGAGCAGCGAGTCCTCCAGCGCGCTGCCGGTAAACTCGGCATGTCCCTCCATGTGGCTGGCCCGGTAGCCGAACAGGTCGCCCTCTCCGAGACGGGCCAGCAACTCCCCCTGGGGGTTTTTGATCTCCACGGCACCACTACGCACGAGGTATAGATGGTCGTCGATGCTGCCACTCTCCGGTATGCTGGCTTGGCGCCGGAAGTAGCGTACCTGGAGCTTGCCCGGCAACTGGTCCAGTGCTTCATCCGGTAGCTGGTCAAAAGGGTGGTGTGCCGCCAGGAAGTCCCGAATTTCGATCAGTTCAATTTCCATTGTCTCTCCCGATAGTCAGCGGCGTATCGCCGGCCTGGTCATTTCCGGTGTATTGACGTCCCTTGTGCCTCCCGGCAACCGCCTTTACTTGCAGGAGGTCCGCCCCTGGGTTCGTGGAGTCGTGCGCCATCGGGCACCCGAGCGGATTTTATCGCGGCGGGGGCGCCGCTCCTACGGTAGTTCCTGGAGTCGTCCACGGATTCCGTCCATCCCTCACACATATCGCTCCCGGCCGTCGATGGCCTCCTGCTTCGCTCTATCTCCTCCTTCCCTGGAGTCGTTCGCGGTATACGTCCATCCCTCACACATACCGCTCCCGGCCGTCCATGGCCTTCGCGGTATACGTCCATCCCTCACACATACCGCTCCCGGCCGTCCATGGCCTTCGCGGTATACGTCCATCCCTGGACATAAAAAAGGGCCTGCACGAGGCAGGCCCAGTTTACATCACAAACCAGCAGGTGTGATCAGTGGCTGGTAGCGCCACCTGCACCCTTCGGGACGCGGATGTCTTCCACCATGTGCTGGATGTGCTCGGGCGGCTCCGCGGTCACCTTCGACACCAGGATGGCACTGGCAAAGTTCAGCAT
>JAPHTA010000012.1 GCA_026196475.1 Sedimenticola sp. | reverse complement strand
TGTTCCTCTCCTCCCGCGACACCCAGCTGGGGCGCGGTGAACCGATCGAGGACAGTGCACGCGTGATCTCCCGGATGGTTGACTGCGTGATGATTCGTACTTTCCACCATGAAAACGTGGAGCGCTTCGCCGCGCACTCCCGTGTGCCCGTAATCAACGCCCTTACCGACCTGCTGCACCCCTGCCAGCTGCTGGCCGACATGCAGACCTATTTCGAACACCGGGGAGACATCGCGGGCAAGATCGTGACCTGGATCGGTGACGGCAACAACATGTGCCACTCCTATATCAACGCGGCGCGGCAGTTCGACTTCCAGCTCAATGTGGCCTGCCCGCCGGGACACGAGCCGGATTCCATGCTGATGCAGGCGGCCGGCGACAGGGTGAGGATCATCCACGAGCCGATGCAGGCGGCACGTGGCGCCGACCTGGTGGTTACCGACGTATGGGCCAGCATGGGCCAGGAGGAGGAGCAGCAGCAGCGTCGCATCACCTTCGCCAACTACCAGGTAAACGACGAACTGATGGCAGGAGCCAACAGTGATGCGTTGTTCATGCACTGTCTGCCGGCACACCGGGGAGAGGAGGTAACCGCCTCGGTGATCGATCGGGAGGACAGCGTGGTGTGGGACGAGGCGGAGAACCGCATGCACTCGCAGAAGGCTCTGCTCGAGTTCCTGCTCTGCAGCTGAGCCTCACCCGCGAGCGGTAGAGCAGAACCGCCCCGCCGCCCGCAACAGAGGCTACCGGGCAAGGTGCAGATCAGGCGCCCTGCTTCACTCCTCGAGTCGGAAACCCACCTTGATCACCACCTGCCAGTGGGCCACCTTGCCGTCCACGATGTGGCCACGGGTCTCCACCACCTCGAACCAGTCCATGTTGCGGATACTCTTCGCGGCATGGGCCAGGGCGTTCTCCACCGCCGCATCGGAGCTCTCGGTGGACGAGCCGACCAGTTCCATTTTCTTGTAAATATGTGCTGACATGATGACTCCTGATTGGATGATTCCCAACCAGTTAAGCACACTATCCGGCGGGTTTACAGCAACTTGCCCGTCCTGCCGATCCGTGGCAAAGTCCACCGCCTGAACCCAGGCAACCAGCGAGCGACATCGTGAAACTCTCCTATCAGGACCTCGGGCAGGGCATCTGCTGCATCGACACCTTCTACTATCGACCCAACCTGGACGGCTGCTACCTGGTACAGGAGGGCGACCAGGCGGCGCTGATCGATACCGGCACCTCGTACGTGGCACCGGCGGTACTGGAACTCCTGGAGAAGCGTGGCCTGGAGCCGGAGCAGGTAAAGTACATCATCCCCACCCACGTACACCTGGATCACGCCGGCGGTACCGGGCAACTGATGCAGGCCTGCCCCAACGCTCAGATGGTGATCCACCCCCGGGGCGCCCAGCACATGAACCATCCGGAGAAGATCATCGCCGGCACCATCGCGGTCTACGGCGAAGCCGCCTTCGAAAAGCTGTATGGAGAGATCCTTCCGGTGCCGGAGCAGCGAACCATCGTGGCCGCGGACAACCACGAAGTATCGCTGAACGGGCGCATCCTGCGTTGTATCCACACCGAGGGCCACGCCCGGCACCACTTCTGCGTCTGGGACGAGAAGAGCCGAGGTCTCTTCACCGGCGACACCTTTGGCATCTCCTACCGGGAACTGGATACCGAAAAGGGTCCCTTCATGTTCCTGCCTTCAACGCCGATCGATTTCGACCCGGAGGCGTGGCACGACTCCCTCTATCGCCTTGTCGCCCTGGACCCGAAGCAGCTGTTCCTGACCCACTTCTGCCGCATCGACCGGCCCCGGGACCGGGCCCGGGTACTGCACCGGGAGATCGACGACTACGCTGCAATCGCCCTCGCCGCGCCGCGAGGGGAACAGCGCGAACAACAGATACGCGAAGGACTTTTTCGCTACTACGTGGAAAAACTGCGCGAACATGGCAGCACCCTGGGCGAGAGCAGGATCGAGCAGATTCTGGGTATGGACATCAACCTCTGCGCACAGGGCCTGGAAGTGTGGCTGAAGCGTCGCGAGAAGCAGCAGTCGGTCTGAAATGGAATTTTTTCGCCACGCGCCATCACAAACCAGCGTAGCCGAACTGCAGGCCCTGCTGACGCTGCCCCGGCTTCCGGAATTGTGCGCGTCGATCGATACCCTGCAGGCGCAGGAGGACGAAAACCACGGAGCTATCTACTGCCTGTGGGGCGCCTTCCGGATCCGGCGCGAAACAATCCGTAACGGGATCCGCTTCACCCTGCCCGACTGCCCCAACGCACTGGCCTGGACGGTCACCCTGGAATCGGGTCACCTGGTCCTGCACTGCACCATCAACCAGTCCAGCCACGAGGCGGACTTCATCGACTCCATCCACCAGTTCCTTGAGGACTGGGAAGCGGGTCTCGGGGCTAGCGCAAAACCGGTCTGAGTGTCAGTGCCAGTTCTGGCTGTTCTGATCCCAGCAGAAGGTACAATCCAGCTCCGCCAGCACCTGCTCCAGGCCACCCTCACCCTGCTCCAGGATCAGTGCCAGGGGCGCCTGTCCCAGGCGGCGATGCTTCTGCCGCAACCAGCGACCGCCCATGGTCGGATTGGTGGGATAGCTGGTGTGCAGCGCCTCGGCAATTCGACGCACGTAAGCGGCCCGGCGCTGAATCTCGGGATCATCCGGAAACGCCTCGTTGCGCCCCAACCGATTCAGCTTGCGCAGGCGGGTCTCCGGCAGGCCCAGCACAAAACAGACCTGTTCAACCCCCAACCGCCAGAGGCGGAGAATCTCCATCGTCTGCTGGGTCCGGTACAACGCCTGGTCCACGGATACGGCACTCATGAAACAACCTCCCACTGCCTATAAATACTTAGTTATTTACTAGGTTATTAGTCTACCACGCTTTTACACCAAATTCCCGCCAAACAGGCGACGCCACCAGCGCCGCCGGTTATTGGGCAGAACCCGGGTGGAGGGAAGGTCGTTCGGCCGCAACCGACTCACCACCCAGCCGGGCAGCGGCGGATTGTTGCTGAAGCCGCAGGAGACCCCGAGGTTGTGCGGATCGTAGATCTTGATCATGCTCGGGCAGGAGAGGCTGTCGGCATAGACGATCCCGCAGTAGTCCTCGTCGTGCTCACGACGCAGGAAGGCATCGATCTCGCTGACAAAGCGCTCCAGGTCCGACACCGCCAGGGGTGCCTCCGGCGGCGCCTCGCCAACTGCGTAAACAAACCAGCCACCATCGTTCTGTTTGCGCAGTACGGCCCAGAGCGCATCCAGTTGCGGCCAGCGCAGGGCCGATACAAAGCTTCCGCGAAAAAGGGCCATGAATTCATCATCTGACGCCGACATAACCTGGTACCACCCCGGCAATCACAGAAAAATGCAGTTTCCCACAGCAAACCGACTATTAGAAATCAAAAAAAGTGTACCAGGGATCTATCGGTTAAATAGCGTAACACACTCTTCCAAATGAATAATTTCCGCAGCGGGCCGGGACCACCGAAGACGTCTGTCACCGACCCCGCCGGCCCTGTTTCCGTTCATACCATTGACTGCAGAGAGGCTTCTTCTATGCTCGACTAATAGTGTGCAAGGCGTCACCGTACCACGCACAACGAAACTGCCCTCCCTTTGGCAGCAAAAAAAGCAGCACAATTAGAGAGAAATCCGGAGTGAGAATGATGGTCAGGAATGCTATCACTGCAGTACTGTTTTTTTACGCAACCAGCGCCCAGGCCGGCTTTTTTGACGATGTCCTGAACAAGGCGAAGGAGGTCACCGAGGAGACGGTGAAAAAAACCGTCGAGACGGTCGCCGGCAGCGATCCGGATGAACCTGCCAAGACGCAGGAGCCGGCCGGGCCGCAACAAAAGCCCGCCCCTGCGACAACCACGCAACAAGCGGCTCCGGCGAAACCGGCATACGACAAACAGCAGGTCAGGGAGATCCAGCAACGCCTCAAGGACCTGGGCTACCCGATAGGCGTGGTTGACGGCCTGTATGGCCAGGGCACGCGCAGCGCCATTCTCGCCTACCAGAAAGATGCAGGAATTCCGGCAGACGGACTGGCAACCGAAAAACTGCTGGCCCGGCTCAATGCCAGCAACGGGACCACGACGACAGCACAGCCATCCTCTGAGACGTCAAGCAATCCACCATCCGCCGCTGGCGACAACGCAGCGCTCCCAACGTCGGCTTCCATCGAGCGGGCCGTCCTCTCCTACCATCCGGATGTACTGAACTACGAACCCCGCCTTAAAGAGGCGGTAAGCCGCATCTACCCCGCAGAGTGGCAGGAGGTGGCTCATGACGAGTTCGCCTGGCAGAAACGCAAGTCCGCCTTCAAGTCGCGCATCCTGGCAGAGATTTCCGATCCACCGGTCACCTTCACCGCGGCGCCCTGGCTGCGCAAGGCAAGCGCGGGGAGGATGGTACTGGGACAATACGATTTCAAGCAGAAGGCTTTCGCCGTTCGCGGCTCGTTTGTATCAATACCCGTCATGGGTTATGACGCCCGCCCGATCATCCGTGATCTCGGCCTGAGCAAGATCAGTTCCCTTTCCATGCCCCCGCAACAGGCAGAAACCCTTGCCAAGTCGCCCTCTTTCGTAAGCCAGAAAAGGACACTTTATGCCGGCCTGAGTTTCACGATAACAGGCGCAAGGAAGTACCAGTCGCACGGTGAAACCAAAGTCTTTCCACGGGTCTCGCTGAACCAGATAGACCTCTTCAGGGTGACCGGAAAATCCAACCAGACCTATGACCGTAAAAACTATCAGTATGTCACCAGCATTCAGCTGCAGTCCCCGGCATCCGATACGGCACAAAAGGACAACCAACCGGCCTACTCGATCCCGGACGGCGTAACCCTGCTGGAAGGTGAGGCCCTGAAAGAGACGCTGCTTGGGAACACCGTTGCAGGCAGCAACTGGGCCGCCTATTTTGACCCGGGCAACACCGTTGAAACCCTCTGGCAACGTCAACCGGACAGCGCTTCGTTCAGCATCGACGGCCCGCTGATCTGTTTCGACAAGGCAAACAAGATTGCAACCACGGAGTGCATAGCCGTGAGCCGGACGGAGGACAACAGGGTCCGCTTCTACGAACTCTACGGAGGGAAAAAACTGATTCCCTATCGGTTGGCTCCCGGACCCTTCACCCGTACGGCGGAGGTGATAGAGGGACGGGCGGCAAGACTGATCGATCCGGATGGCCATGCCGCCATTGCCGAGGCCGATATACTGGGAATAAGGCTGGGTATGTCGCTGCAGGAGGTGGATCAGCAGGTCAGGCAGTATCGCGGGGACATGAAGCGGATACGCTTTGACGGGCGCCGGAAGGGGAAGGATTCACCCTGGGCGCCCGGCCTGCAGCACGTGCGCTACGAGTCCCCGGACGGAAAAGAGGTGATCGGCGTGCAGTTCGAATCACCGGAGGCGGGCGACCATGCCACCCTGGCATGGCGCACGATCGAGTATGAAATTGGTGCCGGCGCCCCCAGGCAGGAGGCGATGGTCGATGCACTGATCGACAAGTACGGTGGCCAAAAACCGCCCGAATCGAAGTATTCGAGCATGGCCCTGCTCTCCTGGGCAAATAATGGAGCGGGACTGAAAAGCAGCATGAATTGCCAGGCACGGCCGAACTCTCTTGCACATCCGCTCTCCTACGTGCCCGGTCCACTGAACCATATCGATACCAAATGTGGCGAATCGGTAACCGCCGAGTTGAAAAACCGGGACGGTTTCGTCACCCGGCTCCGGCTCTTCCTGGTCAACCAGGCCATGCTGGACGACGCTATCGAGCGAAACCGCAGGCACCATCTGGAGAACAGTGCCGCGGAGGCGCCGAGACTCTAGGGCCTGTTAACACTAATTTGATTGCCGGCGTTGCGGCTAAAAATGTGCCAATCAAGGCGCGCCAAGCGTGCTTTGGTGGCTCCAAAGGAGCGCG
>JAPHTA010000396.1 GCA_026196475.1 Sedimenticola sp. | reverse complement strand
TCACGCAGGAACACCTTGTCCAGCCGGTCACGCTGCTCATGCAGCAGCACGTGGATCAGCGCGAACATGAAGGCCGGATCGGTCTTCGGCTTGATCGGCACCCACTCGGCAGAGGCGGCGCCGGTCTGGGACAGGTGCGGCTCCACCTGGATGCGCTTGACGCCCCGGTCCCGGGCATCCGCGTGGCGCTTGACACCGCACACCCCGCCGGAGGCCTCGATGTTCATGCCGAAGGAGATAATGTAATCACACTTCGGTGTATCGGGTGTGACGATGAAGGCGCGATGCCACAACTCGCCGTAGAGATGCTCGGAGTGATAGCACTTGACCCCCTGGCCGCTGCCGAAGCCCATGTCGATCGGGGTGATGGCGCTGAGGAAGGCGGGGAAGGTGCCCATGTAGTAGGTGGAGGTGCCGCCGCCACCAAAACTGGCGGCGATCTTGGGATAGCCCGCCTCGTCCGTCTTGCCTTCGACCTGGATCTGTTTCACCTTGTCAGCGATGGTGTCCAGCGCCTCGTCCCAGCTGATCGGGACGAACTTCGGATCCTCGTTGCGCCCTTTCTTCGGATTGGTCCGCTTCATCGGGGTGAGGATGCGGTGGGGGTTGTAGACCTTCTGGATCAGCCCGAACGCCTTGACGCAGACCTTGCCGGCGGCAGGGGTGCAGTCGGCGGCGTCGAAGTTGGGCTGCACCTCGGTGGCGACACCATCCTCGACCCGCACGTTGAGCAGGTCCGGCCCGGCCACGCACTGGTAGCAGTAGGTGGGGATCTTGGTGTTGCCGGTGGGCGAATCAGTGGTCATTGCTCTCTGCCTCAGCTGGATGCCTTGGCCGCCTTGGCCTTGAGGCGCTCGGCGGTTTGTGCGGTATCGACAATAAAGCGTACGTGCTTGCCCTTGGCCACGTTCTCCATCTCGTCCCGGGCGGTGAACTCGTAGCTCACCATGCGCCCCTTCACCTCGGTGATGGTGCTGGTGATCTCTACCCACATGCCGAGCAGGGTGGCGCCGGTGTGGTCCATCTCGACCCGGGTTCCAACCGAGTCCTCGCCCTCGTCCAGATGTTTCAGAAGCAGGTTGCGACTGGTCACTTCCATGTCATAGATCAGGGCTGGCGTGGAGTAGACCGCGCAGTCGTCACCGACGAAGTTCACGGTGCGGTGCTTGTCGATCTGGTAGCGGTCTGTCTGGGTCAATCCTGCCTCTAAACTCTCTTTCATTGCTGTTGCCTTCCACTGTTGTTGTTCAATGTAAAGATGCCGACACGGGCTTAAGGATTGCGCGGGTCAGCAGGAGAAAGTCGATACTAATTTCTTATTATTAATTAGTTTCAAAATAAACTATTCTGTTCTGACGTCAACCTCTTTTCCTTCCGGTCCTGGTGTTTCTGATAAATGTCATAAAAAGCTCCAGGTACGGGTCAGGGAATACCCTATCCTGGTTTCTGATCCTGTCCCGTTACCAAGTCGCTGGCGATTATGTCAACCGTTTCCGGTCTCCCCAGCGGTCGCGGTTACAGGTTAACAGCGCCACTGCATTTTCATTTTGATATCCGTCAAAACTGGTTACTAATGAAACTATTCAAGTAATTGCGGTGGATCCTGGTCCTCGTCCCACCCCGCTTCAGGAAGGGGATACTGTCGCCGCTCCCGCGACAGGTAGTCGCGGTACGACTCCGCCTCACGGGCGAAACCATGGGCCAGCTTCTGCAGTGCAGGATCGTTGCTGCCCTGCTCCACCTGGTGGAAGAAATCCGCCGCGCTCTGTTCAACGTCCATCGCCAGGCTCAGGGTGTGGTACGGCGTCATCATGTAGTGGGCGCTGGTCCAGCCGGGGACGCTGGTGTTGATGGCGTCGTCCCAGTCGTAATCCCAGGGTGGGATGTGTGGCAGATCCTCTCCCTCGACCAGTTTTTCCACCACCGCGGTGCGCTCGCTCTGTTTTTTCGACAGCCACTTGAAGATCTCCTCTGCCACCGGGTTGTTCACCACCTCCATCTGGTCGGCAAACAGGTCGTAGCGCTCGACCGTCTCCGAGAGCATGGCCAGGGTACGCGCCAGCAGATCAGCCTTGCTGCTGATGCTTATACTGTTCATAGCCTGAATCCCTGTTCCAGTTCGCCGATGTTATCTACCGACTGCTTCAGTTCCGGCTGGTAGGCGGCCCGGCTACCCTTGTACAGGGTGCCGAGGAAGAAGTTGTCGTCGGTCATCAGCCGCTTGGCGGCAACCGCCGGGTCGGTGGTCGGTTCCACCGGTGCCGAGCGCACCATCTTTTTCCAGTCCTTCTGCTCCGGGCGGAAAGTGACACAGGGACTCAGCATGTGCACGAACGAGAAGCCCGGGTGCCGGATCGCATCCACCAGTACCTTGGCCGCACCGTTGGGATCGGTACTGGAGGCGCGGGCAATGAAGTTGGCGCCCGAGGCCAGCGCGATCACCAGCGGATAGTAGGGGTTGATCTTGGTCCCCTCCGGGGTCAGCTTGCTCTTGTCCCAGTCCGGATCGGTGGTGGGAGAGGCCTGGCCCTTGGTCATGCCGTAGACCTGGTTGTCCATCACGATGTAGGTCATGTCCACGTTGCGACGGCAGGCGTGCATGAAGTGGTTGCCGCCAATGGAGAAGCCGTCTCCGTCACCGCCGGCCGCCAGTACCGTGATATCGGGGCGTGACACCTTGAGGCCGGTGGCCACTGGCAGGGCCCGGCCATGTACGGCATGAAAGCCGTATACGTTCAGGTACGCCGGCAGGCGGGAGGAGCAGCCGATGCCGGAGACCAGGGCGGCGTTCTCCGGTGAGAGATTCAACTCGGCCATCGCCTTGGTGATCGACAGCAGCACACTGTAGTCGCCGCAGCCGGGGCACCAGACCGGCTTGGTTCCCGACTTGTAGTCCTTGGGTTTCAGGCTGGGGCAGGTGTTTGCAGTATCCATTAGGCGTTCTCCCACGCTTTCAGTTCGCTGTAGACATCATCGGGACGGATCATCAGAGGGCCGGGTACGGCCATCGAGCGCAGCTCGCAGGGCAAGTCGTAGTGGGCGCGCAGGTAGTGGTAGAACTGGGCACCGTGGCACTGCTCCACCACCAGGGTCCGTTTCACCCCTGCCAGCGCTTCGGCCAGGCGTTCGGGTTGTGCCGGCAGCAGCAGGCGCATGCTGACCAGGCGCACCTTCATGCCCTCGGCCTCCAGCATGGCGATCGCCT
>JAPHTA010000195.1 GCA_026196475.1 Sedimenticola sp. | reverse complement strand
GCACCCCACTGCACCATGCAGAACGGTTTCTTCAGCCACACATCCGAGTAGTAGCCATCGTTCGGCTCACGCACCACGTTGATGTCGATATTGGCCTTCTTTGCCTGCTCTGCATAAAGGACACACATGTCGACTGCACCGGAATAGACGCTGTCCGCGGTGGAGAGATTGATACTCAACTTGTCATGACCTGCCTTCTTGAGCAGCGCCTTGGCCTTGTCCGGGTCATAGGTGCGCTGCGGGATACCCTCGGGCCAGTACGGCATGTTGGGCGAAACATGGAAGTCGTTACCCGGGATGGCAGTGCCGAAGGCGATCTTCTTGATGATCTCCTCCCGGTCGATGGCCAGTTTCAGAGCATTACGAACATTGACGTCGTTGAACGGCTCCTGGTCGCAGAACATCGGCATGCTGATGGCGGCACCACTGGGTACGCTGTCGATCAGGATATTCGGATTGCGCTTCATCAGGCTCAGAGTCTTGAGCTCCAGCTGGGTAATTGCATCCACGTCACCGGTAACCAGTGCAGTCTGCCGCGCATTGGGATCGTTGAGGACGATAAACTCGCAGGCATCAAAGTAGGCCCCTTCCAGGTGCCATCCCTCGTGTCGCACCATCTTGGTGCCGACGCCGAACTCGTGCTCGACAATCTTGTAGGGGCCGGTACCGTCCCCCGACTGCCAGTTGAGGCTACCATCATCATTGGCAGGACAGATGGCCAGGTGGTAATCGGTCATCAGCCACGGCAGATCCGCGTTGCCCTGGGCCAGCTTCACGGTCAGGGTATGGGAATCCACCTTGACGATATCGGTCACATCCTTCAGCAGCGCCTTGGCCGCCGAGGTGCTCTTCTCTCCCCGGTGGTGATTCAGGGAAGCAATCACATCATCCGCGGTACAGGGCTTGCCACTGTGGAAGGTGACACCCTTGTTGACCTTGAAGGTCCACTCCGAGGCGTCATCGGATGCGCTCCAGGACTCGGCCACGTCGGGGCCAAGATCGTTGGTCGGGGTAATCTGGGTAAGGTAACTGCGGTAGGTGTGGGCGAGCTGGATCATGGAGAAGCTGAGATAGGTGCCCGGATCATGGGTATCAGAGGTGTTCCCGTCATGGGTCCCGAGCCGGAAGTTGCCACCGCGCTTGGGGGTGGCCGCCGCCACGCCGGAACTCCAGAGACCGGAGGCCGTGGTCAGCGTGATACCGGCCGCCATGGCGTAGCGCATGAAATCGCGCCGGGAGAGATGGCCGCGTTTTGCATCCTCCGACATGCGTTCGATCAGTTCCGAATTCGACTTGTTCTTCATATTAGCGATTCCTCCAAATTTTCATACTGAAACTCCTGTACGATCGAGAGCTCTTTGCTGCCGGAATTGAGAGCCGACGGATAACACGGGTTCGATTTATTTACGTCTGACGAATTGGCATTGTCAGTGGACAGTGAACAACCGCTACCCGATGGGATTGGGCACGATGATCACGTTTCAGGCGTATCGGTCATCGAGGATGACAGAATTTCGAAATGAGCCTGGCCGACAGCATACTGCCTTCGCTGGCCAGGAAAATATCGATCAAGTTGCCTATCTTCCGATGAAAGTGACCGGGTGGGATTGAATAAACAGGTCAATCCCAATCCCTGGCGCACATCCTGTACGCGTTCGGCAACAAGTAACCTCCGGTGGGGCTGGTCTATACCCTACGGACCCGTCGGTACGGCGTCAAGACGCAACGCCCGGGGAAAAACCACCGGGTATACGGGGTACGGTAACAATTTCGACACGATCCACACTCCGGACACAGCCCTCGAAGACCCCTGAGCGGAGCGAACCGCATATATTGTAGTGTAGACCAGTATCGTCATCCTGCCCCGACAGTAACCGGTCGACTCTTTACAGATCGTGCCGAACCGGGCAACCGAATGTAAACAATTGAAACTTGTTGCCAGTTCCCCTTTTCGGGCCATTCCCCGGCCACATGGGCAGGGATATAGTGAAGTCGACTGCAGCAACCGCTGCGCCATGAACCCGGCAGACGGCGAACAGCCGGTGGCCGGGGTATCGTCCGCTGACAAGGCGGCGACACGAACAGGAGACGACAGGATGACAAGACTGACCGAGATCGAGGGTATAGGCGAGGTCTACAACAGCAAGTTGCAGGCCGCAGGCATCACCACCCAGGCCCAGCTATTGGAAAGCGCGGTCACCCCGGCGGCACGCAAGACGCTGGCGGAGAAGACCGGCATAAGCGGCAAGCTCCTGCTGGGCTGGATCAACCGCGCGGACCTGGCGCGGGTGAAGGGCATCGGCGAGGAGTATGCAGACCTGCTCGAACTGGCCGGAGTCGACACGGTGCCGGAGCTGGCACAACGCAATGCAGTCAATCTGCATGCCCGTCTCAAGGAAGTGGCGGAAGAGCGTGGCAACGTGGTACGACGCGTCCCGTCCGCCAGCGAGGTGGAGAAATGGGTGGCCCAGGCTAAAACCCTGCCACGGGCGATCAACTACTGAACTGGCTGAGCCCGGTACCGACCGGTGGCCCCCTTTCGGGCGCCGCCGGAACGTTGCACGAGGAGAATATGGAATGATCCCGTTCCTGAAAACCCAGCTTGCCCCTGCTTTTCCACTACTCCGGGAAATGCTGGGAGGAGAGTACGAGCCAGGCCTGGCCGAGAAAGCGCTGGAAGCTCTGCTGGCAGGCAAAGGTGGTGGCTGCGACCTGGCTCTCCTGGGAACCCGTTACCGCAGGCACAGACAGGCACAGCGGGTGGTCAGCGCTTGGCTCGGCGACCGGGACAACGCCTTCAGCCTGGATAGGGACCTGATCCTTGCCCTCTTCGACCCGGCACGGACGGCACAATTCGGTAATATACTGAGCCTGCCCTGGGAGCAGACCATAGCCGTACTCGGCACCCTGCTCGATCACCTGTTCGCGGCCCACAACAAGGAGACGGCCATGGTTAAGCACCAGGTGGCACGATCCGCCAAGGGTTGAGAAGCGAGCCGGGATGCGGAACGCTGCTTTACCTGCAGACGGGTGACCGGTATGGTGTGGCCGCGACACTGGTGTCGCTATCCCAATCACTCCCGGAGCACCGTGACCCATGCCGCCAGAACAAGCACTCCACGCCCGCAGCGGATCCCTTTGTGAACTCTGCGGCAACAGCGAATCTCTCGATCTCTTCCCGGTGCCACCGGACAGTGACGGTAGCGAGGAACAATCCGTGCTGCTGTGCGCCACCTGTCGTCAGCAGATCGAGCAACCGGAGACCTGCGACTCCAACCACTGGCGCTGCCTGAACGACAGCATGTGGAGCCAGGTTCCGGCGGTCCAGGTCATGGCCTGGCGAATGTTGAAACGACTCAGCGCGGAGGGCTGGCCCCGGGACCTGCTGGAGATGCTCTACCTGGACGAGGAGACCCTGCGCTGGGCCGAGTCCGGTCTGCCGGCCGGGAGCGGAGACCCGGAGGCGAACCGCCACAAGGACTGCAACGGCGCTTCGCTGGAAGCGGGAGATACGGTTACCCTGACCAAGGACCTGAATGTGAAAGGAGCCAACTTCACCGCCAAACGCGGCACGCCGGTGCGCGGTATCTCCCTGGTAGCAGACAACCCGGAGCAGATCGAGGGCCGGGTCAACGGCCAGCAGATCGTGATCCTGACCCGGTTCGTGAAAAAATCCGGCTGACCCGGCCCAATCAGCAGAAGCCTTTCTCCCTAGCCGGTATTCTGCATGCCGGCCGAGATACCGGCCATGGTTACCATCAGCGCCTGCTCCAAACGCTCATCCGGGCAGTTCCGGTCCCGATAGAGGAGCTCCGCCTGCAGGAAGTGCAGCGGATCTATGTAGGGGTTGCGCACATCGATCGAACGCCTTATCAGCGGGAAGTCCACCAGCAGCCGCTCCCGCTGCTTGATCTTCAGCACCAGGCCGAAGGTAGTCTGCAACCGCTCACGCAGTTCGAGCCCCAGGGATTGCAGCTCGTCCGGCACCAGCCGCGAGGCGTAGTAACGGGCAATCTCCGGATCGCTCTTTGCCAGCACCATCTCCAGCATGTCGACGTAGCTGGTGAAGAACGGCCACTCCCGGTACATCCGGCGCAGTTCATCCACCCTGCCCTGGTCCATCACCTCCCGCAGTGCGCTGTCGGAACCGAGCCAGGCCGGCAGCATCAGGCGGATCTGGGTCCAGGCGAAGACCCAGGGAATGGCGCGCAGACTCTCCACGCCACCGTCGGCCCGCCGTTTCGCCGGTCGTGAACCCAGCGGCAGCTTGCCCAGCTCCCGCTCCGGGGTGCAGGCACGGAAAAAGGGCACAAAACGGGAATCCTCCCGCACCAGCGCCCGGTACTCGCGGAATCCGGTAGCGGCCAGCTCGTCCATCAATTCCCGCCACTCGCCACGGGGCGCGGGACGGGGTGCCAGGGTAGCCGCCAGCACCGCGCCGGTGTAGCGCTCCAGGTTGCGCTTGGCAGTCTCCGGAATACCGAACTTGAAACGGATCACCTCACCCTGCTCGGTAATGCGCAGGGTATGGTCCACTGAGCCCGGAGGCTGGGCCAGGATCGCCCGGTGGGTCGGGCCGCCCCCCCGGCCCACGGTTCCACCGCGACCATGAAACAGGGTCAGGTGCACCCCTTTCATGCGGCAGGTTTCGGTCAGCGCCTCCTGGGTCTGGTACTGTGCCCAGACCGCTGCCAACTGCCCGGCATCCTTGGACGAGTCGGAGTAGCCGATCATCACCTCCTGGTGGCCGTCGATATAGTCGCGGTACCAGGGATTGGCCAGCAGGGCATCGATACAGTGGTGCGCCTGCCGCAGGTCCTCCAGGGTCTCGAACAGGGGCGCCACCCGCATGTTGTGGCTCACTCCCATCTCGCGCAACAACAGGATCACCGACAACACGTCGGAGGGCTGGCTGGCCATGGAGATAACGTAGGTACCTAGCGAGGCCGGGTCCGCCTCGGCGATCACCCGGCAGGTCTCCAGCACCTCGGTCACCTCCTCTCCCGGCTCCCAGTGACGGGGCACCAGCGGCCGCCGGCTCTGCAGCTCCTGCAGCAGAAAGCGCTGTTTCTCCGGCTCCCCCCACTGCAGGTAGGAACCCAGCTCGTAGAAGCGGGTCAGGGCATCCAGAACCGAGGCGTGACGCTCCGCGTTCTGCCGGATATCCAGTTTCACCAGGGTGACACCGAAACAGGCGATGCGCCGGATGACGTCCTCCAGCAGGCCCCCGGCGATCATCTGCATGCCGCATTCGCTCAGGGAGTCATGACACAACAGCAGCGGCTCCAGCAGCTCCTGCTCGCTGATCAGCTGGTCCAGCGCCACTGCCTCCCCGTCCAGTCTACTGCGGATCATCTCCCGCGTATGGTCCAGCCGCGAACGCAAATCACCGAGCAGCTTGCGGTAGGGCTCCGCCGCCTCTCCCACCCGCTCCCGCAAGGACTGGTTGCACTGGTACATCGACAGCTCAGAGCGCAGCTCGGTCAGGTCACGGTAGTAGAGGTCGGCCGCCATCCAGCGCGAGAGCAGCAGCACCTCGCGGGTGACATCGGCGGTGACAAAAGGGTTGCCATCCCGATCACCGCCCATCCAGGAGGAGAAGCGCACTGGCGAGCAATCCAGCGGTAGCCTGCAATCGAGTACCGACTGCATCTGCCGGTCCAGCTGGCGCAGGTAATCCGGCACCGCCTGCCACAGGGAGCTCTCGATCACCGCGAAACCCCACTTTGCCTCGTCGATCGGCGTCGGCCTCTGCTGGCGAATCTCGTTGGTGTGCCAGATCTGGCTGATCAGCTCGTCCAGGCGGCGCTGCCGGGCATCGCCCAGCTCCAGCCGGCGCAGGCAATCGGTGATGGCATTGTACTTTCGTATCAGGGTGCGCCGGTTGACCTCGGTGGGGTGCGCGGTGAGCACAAGATCCACCTCCATGCGGCCGACGGCCTCGATAATCCGTGTCTTCTCCAGTCCCCCGTCCAGGAGCTGCCTGAGCTGCCGCGCGAAGGCATCCATGGCGGCCGGGCTGTCCTGTTCCTGGTGCTGGCGTACGCGGTGAAACTCCTCTGCGATGTTGGCCAGGTTGAGAAACTGGGTGAAGGCGCGGGCCACTGGCAGAAAATGGTCCTCGTCCAGCTCCGACAGCTCGGCCAGAAGCGCCGCGTGGTCGGAGCCGGCGTCCAGCCTTCCGGCCTTGGCCAGGTGGCGAATGCGTTCAATACGTTGCAGGAAATCGCTGCCCAGATGGCTCTCGATGGTCTGCCCCAGGCTCTCGCCCAGCATCCGCACATCGTCCCGTAGCGCTTCGTCCAGATCGGTCATTTACTGCTCCAGTCAACCTGTGGAAAGGTCCGGACAGCGCTCCTGTCAGGGCGCCGCCGATACCCTGGCGGGGGCCGTCCCGGCAAAGCGCAGCAGAAACGGCCTGAGATAGCGGGCACTCGCCGCGCTGTAATCACGGGGGGCATTATAGATGACCAGGCAGCGATCGACGAACGCCCTTGGACATCGGCACAGGGTCAGGGCCACCGCGTTGCCGGGCCGCTCCCGAAACGGGGTGAAAAGACACTTCCCCGCCGGAAACAGGCCCTGCTCTCTCGCCAGCGCCAGCAGGCGCTCCACCGCGTGTCGGGGGATCAGCAGGTAGAGGAGGCCCGCTTCGGCCAGCAGCCGGTCAGCAGCCCGAACCAGATCCCGGTGCGACAGTTGATCGCTGTGACGCGCCAGGTGGCGCAGTGGATCCCGGCTGCCATGGTGCCGTTCGAAAAAAGGCGGGTTGCTAATGATCAGGTCGTACTTCTGGCTGCTGGACGCGGCATAGGCCTGAATCGGCGCCTGGCTCAGGGAGATGCGTTGCGCCCAGGGTGATCTGGAAAAGTTATTGCGTGCATCCTCGCAGGCACCCCGATCCAGCTCCACCGCGTGGACACTGCCGGCACCGAGTTGCATCGACATCAGGGCCAGCAGGCCGCTACCGGTGCCAATGTCCAGCACCCGCTCTCCACCGCCAACCGGGGCCATGGCGCCGAACAGGGTGGCATCGGTACAGACCTTCATCCCGCTGTGATCCTGGCATACCGCAAAGCGCTGAAAGCGAAAAGTACCCATTCCGGTTGTCGTCTCAGGAGGGTCCGAGCGGCAGAAGGGTCCAGTCCGGGAGTTCGATATCGTAGGCCTTGCCAAATCCCGCCACGTAACGCCCGCTGCGGGGAGTGAGGGTGATCAGGTGGAAATCGGGCAGGCTTCGAAGCAACGCCACGGTCTCACCGAACCGCTCCTCGAGCCCGGCCAGCAGCACCGGGTAGCGCCCCTCCTCCCTTGCCACCTCGGTCGCCCGGCACTGCAGGATCACCCGTTGCCGGGAAAACGGGTTGCGGCTGGCGGCCTCTGACTCGATAAACATCACCGCAGCCTCCCCCTGGCGCAGCAGGTTGCCGGTGTGCGTTGCCAGTTCACTGACGAAGATGACAAAGTCACCGACCCGGTCACGAATGTAGGGGGCGTAGCTGATCTCCGGCTGCCGTTCGGTATTCACGGTCGACAGCAGCAGTGTCTCCCGGGCGCTCACCAGTTGGCGGCAGGCGGCCTCGGCGGCGCGCTCTACTCTGTTCGACGGATTCATGGCGTTTCTGTCCTCTGCTTTGAGCCGGGCGGGCCATTCTACCGCTGGCTGGCGCGGAAATCAGGTACCTTCGACAGCGTTTTACTGCATCATCGGTGCGGGATCGGAGAGGATCAGGTCGGGATCGGAAAAGGGCGCCAGGCGCTCGATGAAATCCACCATCTCCAGTACCGGCGAACCGCGGAAGAAACGGGTCATCGGCCGGTCCATCCACAACCGGTCGGAGTAGAGATAGACGTTGTGCGGGGTGTCGCCGGTACCATCCTGGTCCAGGTCGAAGCCCTCGTAGGTATCCCAGTGATTGCCGCGCCAGTCGTTCTCCAGGGCGCTGGTGGCGGCACTCACCGCAACCGGCACAATATTCCCGGTAAAACGGTTGCCGTGCAGGATATGCCCCCCCTTTTCACCGTAGAAGTACATCGCCACGTCGTTATAGGCGAAGCGGTTTCCGGTCAGGTAGAGCACGTTCTCCGGATGGGTGGGGGAGTTGGCGGTCAGCCCCACCGCACAGCGCACCACCTCGTTGCGTTCGATCACCACTTGGGAACTCCCCTTCACCGCCAGCGCCGAACTGGTGGCGTCGGGCATGTTGAGCAGCTGGTTGCCCCGGATCTTCACCCCGTCCGAGTAGATCAGGACGATGCCACTGGTGTTGTGAAGCAGGATGTTATCCTCGATCTCGTTATCCGGCGAGAAGATCAGCTCCATGCCGATACGGCTGTCGCGGATGGTGTTGCCGATGAAGCGGTTTTCGGAGGCGTTGGTGAAGACCACGTCCCGCACCCGTTCAATCAGGTTGTTCTCGATCAGGTTCTCACTGCTGTACCAGAGCCGCACCCCCTCGCCGCGCAGACTCGGCGCCTCGTTGCGGGAGCTTATCCGGTTGTTGCGCACCACGTTGTTGTAGGCCTTGCGCAGATGAATACCGAACAGCACATCGTCGATACGGTTGTCCTCGACCAGGCTCCCTTCCGCTTCCAGCATCAGGCCGGCATCCACCTGGTCGTGGGAGTTGCCGGAACCGGTGATGTGCAGATTGCGCAGGGTAACACCATCAGAGAGTACGCTAATCACCGTCCCCTGCCCCTCGCCGTCCACGGTCGCCTCTCCCTGGCCATCGATGGTGATCGGCCGGCGGATAACCACCGGACCGGCGTAGCTGCCCGGCGGCAGGGTCAAAACGCCACCGGGTGGGGTGATATCCACAAACAGTTGCAGCGGCGGCAGGGCCCAGGCCTGAGAGATCAGCAGGCAGCCCGACAGTATCCGCAGCAACAGCCAGAGGCCCTTTTTCATCAATCTGCACAGGATAGGGGTTGTTGGTAAACGCCGTCATGGCATGGTTCGGGTCGATGGTAGTACCACCCGCTTGAGGTCGCCTTAAGAAATATCAATTCACCCACGGTCGGAACAGGGGACTGCAGGACAACACGAAGCGGCTACTTTATTTCCCGGGAAACTGGCGCCCGCCCACCCGGTTACTATACTCAGGTAAGGTTCAAGTGAGAGCGTGAAGAGGTGTCGCCATGTACGTAGAGACGCTATTGGCCGAAAAAGATGGCCAGATCTGGTCCATATCTCCGGATGCCACGGTCTATGAAGCCCTGGTGCTGATGGATCAGAAGAATATCGGCGCCCTGCTAGTCATGCAGGGGGAGCAGCTGATCGGCATCCTGTCTGAGCGGGACTACGCCCGCAAGATCATAATCAAGGGAAAATCATCCAAGGAGACCCTGGTAAAGGAGGTGATGACCACCGAGGTCTGTTACGTGGACAAGAAGACCAAAACTGACGAGTGCCTGGCGATCATGTCGGACAAGCGAATCCGCCACCTGCCGGTGTACGAGAACAACCAGCTGATCGGACTGATCAGTATCGGTGACGTGGTGAAGAGCATCATCAGTGAACAGGAGATCGTGATCGACGATCTGTTCAATTATATCCACGGCATCTACTACACGCCGCACCAGGCACAGCAGTCCTGAACAGGGTTTTCGGCTCAATCGTCGGTGGCACGGCCCGGAAAGGTCACCCGGAACAGGGCACCCGGTTTCCGGTTGACCACGTCCACCCGGCCACCCATGGCGGCTGCCAGCTCTGCCACCAGGGCCAGCCCGATGCCGGTACCGACGGTCTCCCGGGTGAGTTCGCTCTGCGGACGGTAGAAGAGGCGAAAGATCTTTTTCATCTGGTCCCGGGGAATCCCGGGACCATGATCCCGCACCGAGAACACCAGCGCCTCTCGCCGCTCCAGCACCGCCTCGACCTCGATCCGCCGCGTGTCGGCAGCGGCGGCAAACTTCAGACCATTGTCCACCAGGTTGATCATGATCTGGCTGAAACTGTCCGGATCCAGCCGGACCCGGCAGCCAGCGGCCTCTGGCGCGACCCTCCACACCAGCTCGAATCCGGCCTGTGACACCTGGGTCGCCACCTTGTCCCGGGTCGACTCCATCAGTTCGCCGACCGGCAACGTACGGCACGCCAGTTTCAGCTCGTTGCGGGTCATCCGGGCCAGCTGCAGTACATTGTTTATCAGGCGGGTGAGTCGTTCGCTCTCCTGCTGGATGTAGTCGTAGTAGCCACGCCGTTTCTCCTCGTCGGCCCACCCCTCCCGCAACATCTCCGCATACATGCGGATCGAGGTCAGGGGGGTCTTCAGTTCGTGGCTCACGGCGGAGACGAAATCCTGTTGCTGACGGGCGAGTTCCAGCTGACGCAAGGCCAGTCGGTACATCAGGTAGAAACCACCGCACAGCACCAGCAGCAGGCTGGCACCAACCCAGGTGATGAGCTGTCCGCCGGGACCGGCCGGCAGATGATTGACACTGAAGATCAGCTCCAGCTCGGCCAGCGGCGGCGGCAGCACGCCGCGATAGAGAAGGGAGCCGCCCAGTTCACTGGCATGGCGATAGGAGGCGCCGTCGCCGTTTCCACCATAGGTGCTGAACAGCTCCCCGCGATAGGCCACGGTGAGGTCGCTCATGGCGGCCAGGGGACTCTCCGCGAACCGCGAACCGATCATGGAACGCAACAGCGGCTGCCGTTCGATCAGCATCCCCTGTATAAAACGCCGCCCGTCCCGCCACACCTTGCGAAAAAGGACGAAGTGCCCACTGTCCAGGAGACTGAATTCGAAGCGGTCCAGTTCATTTTCAAAAGTGTGGATAGGCGCTGCCAGGGGCTCTCCGCCATCACCCGTTGGCCGGGCCAGGCGTTCACGGCTTCGTGCCTGTCCGGAGCCCCCGACCTGCGACTCGGCTTCCGCCACCGACGCCTGCGGTTGCTGCTGTTGCCGGGTCCGTGCCGTCACCTCGCTCTGCACCGCATCGGATTCAGAGCGCGCAATGCGCGCCTCGTAGCGCTGATCAAGCTGCAGGTCCTCCACCCGGCCCAGGGTGCCGGCACTCTCCTTTTTGCGTTTCCGGGGTGCGCCGAGCTCATCAAAGGCGGACTGGGCCGGCACACTCGCCTTTCGCTCCACTGACTTGCCGGTGGACAAATTCAAACCGCTGGCGGCGGGAAGTGGAGCCAGGTAGGCGGCCTCTTCCTCCTGCCGGCTGGCCACCTCCCGCCCCGCTACGCTGTCGATCTGCCCACCACGGCCCGCATCGACGGTGGCGACCAGCCGGTTGTCATTCAGGATCTGCTGCAGGCGCAGCTGCAGCGCCCGCCGGCCCGCCAGCCCTGTGGCGTCGATGCCGTACTCTTCCGCCTGCCGACCCGAGCCGGGCAGCAACGGCGTGCTCAGGCGCCCCCGGTCATCGACCTGGAAATAGCCGATCACACCCGGCAGCGAACCCTTCACCGGGTAGGCGGAGAGAGGCGATCTCTGGACCACGCCACCCGGGGCATCGCCGGCAGCGGCCAGAAAGGCGTAGTCGATAAACGGCCGTTGCTGCTCGCGCCCGATCCGCTCATCAAGATCGCGGCCAATCTGCCGGGTAAATGCCTCGGCTTGCAGGCGGTAGTTGTGAAACGCCTCCCACTTGAGCTGGCCGTAGGCATACCAGACCAGCACCCCGGAGGGGATCAGCAGGGCGATAAAGAACAGCAGAAGCCAGCGCCGCAAGCGACGCCGGTCGAACCCGGTCAAACGCTGCTCCAGACCCACCCTACTCCACCTGCAGGCGGTAACCGGCACCGCGTACCGTCACCAGGTAGCGGGGGTTGGCCGGATCCGGCTCAATCTTGCGCCGCAGCTTGGCCACGTGGATATCCACGGTACGGGTCTCCAGGTCCAGGTCCCGTGCGTAACCCCAGACCCGGTTCAACAGCTCGTCGCGGGAGACCGCACGGCTGGCGTGGCTGTGCAGGTACTGCAGCAGCTCCATCTCGCGCCGGGTGAAGTTCTCCTCGCGGACACCACAGCGACCACTGAGATTGTCGCAATCCAGCACCACCTCGTCTCCCAGTTCGATGCGGCCGGCCTGTTCTGCCAGCAGCCGGGAACGGCGCAGCACCGCCTGCACCCGAAGTACCAGCTGGGCCACCGAGAAGGGTTTCGCCACGTAGTCATCGGCGCCCAGGGAGAGCCCCTGGATCACGTCCTCATCGCCGCTTTTGGCGGTCAGCATGATGATCGGTTGCTCCCGGTCCCGTTCGCGAATTCGGGCACAGATATCGAAACCGTTGATCCCCGGCAGCATCACGTCCAGCAGCACCAGGTCGTACTGTCCGGTAAGTGCGTGCTGTAACCCCTCCTTACCGTCCCCGCTCGACTCCACCTCGTAGCCGTGAAACACGAACAGGTCGACCAGGCCGTCCCGGATGGCGGTCTCATCCTCGACAACAAGCAGTCGTATCTTGCGCGACATCGTGCTTTGCAACTCCTCTGGCCGGGCTACCAATAGTGCCTTCAAGACTACCAGCTTCACCCGTGAGCGACATGTAAATCTTTTGTAAAACGGGCCTGGAAGTTTTTACAGAATCCTGTCTACAGCCGCTCCCGGCCCCGCCCTAGACTGAACTCACCTGGACAACAACCCGACACGCAAGGAGACCCTTCATGGCACTGATCAACCGGATAAGCCGGCTCTTCCAGGCCGACATGCACGCGGTGCTGGACCGGATCGAGGAACCCGAAGCGCTGCTGAGGCAGGCATTGCGGGAGATGGAGGCGGCACACGCCGACGACAGTCAGCGCGCTCGCCTGCTGCAGCACGAACAGGACGAACTGGCGCAACAGGCGACCACTATCCACCAGCAGCTGGAGAGGCTGGATGGCGAGCTGGACCTCTGTTTCGAGGCCGGCAAGGAAGTCCTGGCGCGCAAACTGGTGAGACAAAAACTGGAGCGTGCGGAGTTGCTGGAACGGATGCAGTCGCGGGACCAACGGGTCCGGCAACAGCTCGTCAATCTGCAACGGCGGATGCAGGAGAACAGCACCCGGCTGGAGAGCCTGCGCCAGAAGCTGGCGCTGCTGCAGAGCGAACAGAACAGCCAAGGTTTTCACAACCGGGACAGCACCCAGGTCCCGGTACGTGACGAAGAGGTCGAGGTAGCGTTCATGCGAGAACAGCAGAAACGGAGGTCGTCATGAACCGGCCCGCTCTTCTGGAAGGTTGCGGGGTCGCCCTGGCGGCCAGTCTGACCGGCTCCCTGCTGTTTGCCCTGTTCAGCCCGATGATCGGCAGCGACACTTTGCTTCGACTGCTGATCGCCGGACTTGGCTTCGGCTACATCCTCTACCTGATGCGGCGCAGCGGGCAGAAGACCGGTCGCCTGCTGACGCTGGCAGCCTGGTCCGTCAGTACCCTGCTGATCGGCCTCCTTGTCTCTTCCCTGCCCCTCTACCTGCTGCTGCATATCGGTCTGGTATGGCTGATCCGCTCATTCTACTTCCACTCCAGCCTGTTTCCGGCCATTGCCGACCTGGGGCTGAGCGGACTGGGCGCGGCCGCCATTGTCTGGGCCCTGCTGCAGAGTGGCAGTCTGCTGCTGGCGATCTGGTGCTATTTCCTGCTGCAGGCATTCTTCAGCACCATCCCCACCCTTGGCCGACCGGCGACCGGAAAGAGTGACCAGCCGGAGCGCGGAGACCGCTTCCGGCGGGCGGAACAGGCGGCCGAGGCCGCACTGCGGAAACTCTCTTCCACTCATTGAACCAACCTGGAGATATCCCATGAAAAACAGACTGATTGCCCTTACCCTCCTCTCCGCCACCGCCGGCGTGGTGGCCCTCTACCCGGCCTACCAGAGCATCGGCGGCGTTACCCCGCCGCAGGTCGTGGCCACCCAGCCGCCCCCCGGGATCATCGCGCAACAGCAGCAGCGCATCGAGGTGGTCTTCGTACTCGACACCACCGGCAGCATGGGCGGCATGATCGAGGCCGCCAGGGAGAAGATCTGGTCCATCGCCAGCTCCATGGCCTCCGCCGACCCGGCGCCGGAGATTCGCATCGGCCTGGTCGCCTACCGTGACCGGGGGGACAGCTACGTAACCCGGGTACTGGACCTGTCGCAGGACCTGGACAGCATCTACGCCGAGCTGATGGAGTTCCGGGCCGCGGGCGGCGGGGATGGCCCGGAGAGCGTAAACCAGGCCCTGAACGAGGCAGTGAACCGGATCTCCTGGAGCCAGGATGACGACACCTACCGGGCGATTTTTCTGGTCGGAGACGCCCCCCCACACATGGACTACCCGGACGAGACGGGCTATCCCGAGACGGTGCGCCTGGCCGGACAGCGCGGCATCGTGGTCAACGCCATCCAGTGCGGCGACAGTCCGCGTACCCGCAGCGAGTGGAACCGGATCGCCCAGCTCGGAAGGGGCAGCTATTTCCAGGTGGGACAGAACGGCGGCGCACTGGCCATCAGCACGCCGTTCGATGAACAGATCGCCGGGCTGTCCCGCAAACTGGACCAGACCCGGCTCTACTACGGCAGCGAGGAGAAGCGCGAGCAGCAGCAGAAGAAGCTGGCCGCCAGCGAGAAGCTGCACACCGAAGCATCGGTTGAATCCCGCGCCCGCCGGGCCACCTTCAACGCCTCGAAAAGCGGGCGCGACAACTTCCTCGGCGAGGGTGAGCTGGTGGCGGATATCGCCAGCGGCCGGGTGGAGATGGACAGTATCGACCCGACCCACCTGCCGGAGCCGATGCGCGCCATGGCGCCCGAGGCACAGCAGGCGATTGTGAAGGAAAAACTGGAGCAACGGAACGAACTGGAGCGGCAGATCAACCGGCTGGCAGAGCAGCGCGCCGACTATATCAAGGAGCAGGTGGCAAAACGGGGTGATGCGGAAACATCACTGGATCACAAGATCTACCAGGCGGTGAAGCGGCAGGCCGAGAGCAAGGGTC
>JAPHTA010000272.1 GCA_026196475.1 Sedimenticola sp. | reverse complement strand
TAGAACGCCTTCTTCATGGTCTCGGCGATATCCCGTACATCCTTGATCAGGAAGTTGTGTTTTACGCAGGGACGGGTGATTCCGACCGTATCCACCTCCTGGAAGGCGTCGCTGCCGATGAAAGGTGTCGGCACCTGCCCGGTCAGCACCACCATCGGGATCGAGTCCATGAACGCGGTGGCAATACCGGTAACCGCGTTGGTCGCGCCCGGTCCGGAGGTCACCAGCGCAACGCCTGGCTTTCCGGTGGAGCGTGCGTAGCCATCGGCAGCATGGGTTGCGGCCTGTTCGTGGCGTACCAGGATGTGCTTTACGAAATCCTGCTTGAACAACGCGTCATAAATATGGAGTACGGCTCCGCCAGGATAACCAAACACATGCTCAACGCCCTCGTCCTTCAGACACTGAATGACGATCTCGGCACCACTCAATTCCACAAATAACCTCCGAACCGGCCGATCGACGGGCCATTTCCTGCACCAGCCAGCGATATTTACAAGGGAAAAATCGAACGGTACAAATTACTCATATAAGCCTGAGAGGTCAAGCCAGATTGCCCGCCGGGGCGGCTCCGCCAAGGAATCCCGCCACGCCATTCCGCAGCACGTCAATCTGCCATCTGGACGCAGCATGAACGGAGGTCCGGCAGTGCAGCCGATGGAGCGGCAGTCGACATGATTTTATACCGCCAATTCAGCGTGTTACCGACAGCCGGCAACACGTGATTTTGCGAAATCCGTCCTTGCTGCCCATCCAGGCAGACCCTACAATGGCCGGTATCACGAAATCCGGTATCCAAAATTACCCGAACAAGGATGATGCCATGTTTATCCGAACAGTCGTTTTCATGCTCTTCACTGTCCTCTGGCTCGGATCCGCGGAGGCGCGCATGTACCGGTGGGTCGATGAAAACGGGGTGACCGTCTACTCCCAATCCCCCCCGGCCACCGGCCAGGCCGAAGAGGTGAAGGTGCACACCTCCACCGCCGCCCCGGCCCCGCAAGCACCCAAGCCCGAAAACCCGGGCACCGAAAGCGACAATGGCGCCGCCACGGACGATGGCCCGAGCAAGGAGGAGATTGCTGAGTCAAGCCGGATCAAGGCCGAGAACTGCCAGGCGGCCCGCCACAACCTGGATCTGTACACCAACCTGGGCAACAAGCTGGTCAAAACGCCGGACGGCCTTTACAAAAGGCTGAGCGAGGAGGAGCGGCAGGAGAAGATCCGGGAGAGCCAGCGCCTGATGGACGAGTACTGCACCGAGTAACCCCGACTGGCCCGTCACAGGATGCCCGGCGGAGGGAGTTGCAGGGGAGCCTGCCCCTCCTGCCGCTACCTTCAGACTTTTCCTACACGACTCCGCCTTCACCACCTACATACAGAAACCCGCCGCAGGGGCAGAATAAACACACCGTCATCAGGGAAGGCCAGGGACTGGCGAGACTTTACAGGGATGGGCGCATGGATGCCGTGTTTCTGCCAAAGGAATTTTGACGGCAACCCCGAAGGCATGGATGTCTTCGGGGTTTTTCATTGGCGGTGATCTCCCCGCAGTGGGACATGAACCACTATTCCGGACGGCCGACGTAAAATCCCTGGGCACCATCCACCCGCAACCCCGCCAGCAATTCCCAGACACCCTCGCTCTCCACCGCTTCCGCGATTACCTCGATATCCAGTCCATGGGCGATCTCGCTCAACGCCTGCACGAAAAACCGGTTGTCCCGGTTCTGATCAAGCGATCGCATGAAACTGCCATCGATCTTCAGGCAGTGCACCTTGAGGCTGCGCAGGTAGGAGAGCGGCCCGAAACTTCGTCCAACATGATCCACCGAGATCCGGGAACCGAACGCGGAGACCCGCGCCGCCAGCTCCTGCGCCAGATCCTGGTCCTGCAATATCCCGTATTCAGGGAGTTCAAAAATCAGTCTTCCCGCCTCGGACCGATACTGCGAAAGGATCTGGATCAGCCAGTCGATAAATCCCTCCTCGGCCAGTGACCGGGGCGAGAGATTGATCGCGTAAGTGACCTCCTGTCGGGCCTCATCCTTCATCCTCTCCAGCAACTGACTGACGACAGCCCGGTCTATTGCACCGCTCATATCCAGACTCTCCGCCTGTGGCATGAAAAGGGCCGCCGTCATCAGCACCCCGCTGGACTGCGCATCGAGTGACTGCGGCAAACGGACCAGAACCTCCCGGTGCAGCAGACGCCGCCCGGCTACCGAGACCACGGACTGGAACTGCAGCTGGAGCAATCCCGAATCCAGGGCGTCCTGGATAAACCGCCGCCACTCGGTCGCCCCCCGGGGCCGTTCCTGCTCCATACCGTCCGCGGCGCGACGCATCGACCAGCCGCAGGTCCCCTCCGCCTGGGCCATGCGCAGGGCGGTATCCGCTTCCGACAAGAGGTCGCCCGCACTCTGTCGGCCATCAAAGTAGGCCACGCCGACATGTCCCGCTTCCGGCAGATTAAAACGCCCATCACTATCCAGCCCGGTGAGCATACCGACCAGTTGCTCCGCCAGCACCTCGGTGCGGGACTCGCTGCATTCGCGAACCAGCAGTGCAAACCCGGCGCCCGACAGGTGTGCAACCTGGCTTCTCGGCCAGCGTGACTCCAGTTGCAACAATCGACTCGCCAGCTCGCGCAACAACGCATCCCCGGCCTGGTAGCCGTGCGCGGCGTTGTACTGCTTGAATCCCTTGAGTTCAACCAGCATCAGTGCGCCACGGGAGAACTCCTCTGCCGAGTCGACCTGATCGATCAGCATGTCATTGAAGTACCGCCGGTTGGGCAACCCGGTGACCGGGTGCTGATAGGCTTGAGCCCTGAGATCCGAGGCGAGTCGTTCCAGATCATCCAGCATCTGGCCCACCCGGCCGGACATCCTGTTCATCGCCTCGACAATACGCCGCATGTCACGCAGCGACGGCAACGGCTCAAGCACTGGAAACTCCCTTTCGCAGATCGCGTTGGCCTGTGCCTCAACCTGTTTCAGGGGACGTAGCAGGCGACGCAGCACCAGGCTCCCGAGGAGGAGCGCGCCGACGGCCAGCAACAGGAACCACTGCACGGTAGCCACTGCAGTTGCCCAAAGCTGGGCATAGGCGTAGCCCGGGTGACTGCGCACGAGGACTCGCCCCTGCTGAACCCATCCGTCCATGAGTGCCGCCTCCCCACCCGGTGCGGCAATCGGGAAGCGCGCAACAAACCATTCCGGCACCCCGGACTCCTGTAGCGGCCTGGCCCGCTCCACCAGCACCTCCCCCTGCAGGCTTTCAACACGGATCGAACGGTAGTAACCGCGATCGAACAGGGCGTCGGTCATGGAGGTGATGGTTGCCTCGTCGGTGCCAGCCGCACGGGAGGAGATCGAGAGCCCGAGGTAGGTCGCCGCATCCTCTGCGTGAGTACGCAGCTGCCGCTCCAGGTAGTCCCGTGCGTTATGCAATGTAATCAGGAAGGTACCCGCAAAGGCGAGCAGAAGCAGTACGACAATCAGTAGAGCCAGCTGCCTGGATAGTGTCATTCCCTCCCCCTTCGTGCATGACGGCCGGATTCCTCGCCAGACAGCCTGCCGTTCCCGACCGTCCGGCAGACCCTGGAATATTATTCCATTTTCCGGGCGCCTGCTGCCCCGATCCGCTAACCCCCCACCTGCATGGACATCCGCTGCCTCATCTCCCGCCACAGGCTGAGGCGGGAGGAGGAACCAAGGCGCTCACCATTGCCACGCTGCTTTGCCAGCCAGAGCCCCTCGCCGTTGAAACTGTATACCGGCTCCAGGTCCCGCCTTTTGTCGGCCGGTACGATATCCGCCTTCAGGTTGTCCAGCAGCAGGGGGACACCGCCCTCATCTGCATAGTAGGCCAGCACCATGTGCGCCTGGTCGAGATCCAGGGCCTTCACGTACATGATGCGCATCCGCTCTTCCGCCACGCCCATTTCGCGCAGGGTGAAGTACTTGGCGATGGAGTAGTCTTCGCAGTCCGCCTCTCCCTTCCCGAGCGCCTCCAGCGGTGTTGCCCAGTAGTCACTTCGACCCCAGATCGAGAGATCGCTTCGGTAGTGCAACCGATTGAAAAAGCGGTTCACCCGATCCAGCTTTTCCGACTCGCTCATGGCCTGCTGACGGGCGATCAGCTCCTGCCACGCCTGCAGGCGTCCGGCCGCCTGGTCGCCATAGTTTGCCCGCACCCACTGCATCATCTCCACGCTGAACAGCGATCCCGCCGTAACCATGCCGCACAGTACCAACAGTAAAAAAAGGACGCTGCGTGCTGAGCGCCATCCCGAATGGCGGCCGGTAGAAAAAGAGATAGGGTTGTTGGCAGGCAGTGTCAGCAAGAGGATACCGGAATAACGGTTGCAATATTCCCCTAATAGGCGGCAGTAACCGGGAAAGCTGTAGTTCGGGGAGGGGCACGCCGCTCCCCGGTGGCCTGTCTATTCATTTGTCGCGCCCACGGCATCCCGTTAGAATAGCGGGATTTTGTACCATCACCC
>JAPHTA010000019.1 GCA_026196475.1 Sedimenticola sp. | reverse complement strand
GTACCCCAGACCGAGACCTTCGAGGCCGGCGTCATGTTTGCCAAGAGCGAGGGCATTGTTCCGGCGCCGGAGTCAACTCATGCGATCGCCGCCACCATCCGTGAGGCGCGCCGCTGCACCGAGACCGGGGAAGCGAAGACCCTGCTGTTCAACCTCTCCGGGCATGGCCACTTCGACATGACCTCCTACGACCGCTACTTCGCGGGCGAACTGGAGGACTACGAGTATCCGGAAGAGGCGATCCGGGAGTCCCTCGCCCACCTGCCGAAAGTGGGCTGAGCTTCCTCCCCCCAATGAGCGGCTGCGGGACCGGTGCCGATAACGGGCACCCGGTTCTGCAGCAGCCTCTCCGGCCCGCAGAACCCTTGCCGCCAGGCAGGGTCCAAGGACCCGATAGGTCGAGTCCCGTATTCGCGAAAACAGTGGTGAGACCGTGCAGCCCCGCTGCCCACTACAGGAGCTAGAGAAGACTGATGAAACCCCTTACCGACAAAGAGGCGTGGGACGGCGTTGCCGACTGCATCAGCTGTACGCTGCGCAACTCGGTACTGTTCGCTGGGCTGGAAGAGGGCGATTTTGATCAGATCCATCAGCCGATCGACCTCTACACCCTGCCGGCCGGCTCCACCCTGTACCGGGCCGGGGACAAGGGGGACCGCCTTTACACCATCCGCAGCGGTGTCCTGAAGCTGATCCAGTACCTGCCGGACGGCACCCAGCGCATCGTCCGGCTGATTCGCTCCACCGATGTAACCGGGCTGGAGGTCCTGCTCGGCCAACCCTACAAGCACGACGCGGTAGTGTTGCAACCGACCGAGGCCTGCAGCCTGCCGGTATCGGTGGTGCAGGCCCTCTCCAAAACCAACCCCAAGCTGCACCAGGAGTTGCTGACCCGCTGGCAGCGGGCACTGGAGGAAGCCGACGCCTGGCTGACCGAGCTCTCCACCGGTTCCGCCAAGCAGCGGGTGGCGCGACTGCTGTTGCGCCTGGTGCGCAACCAGGAGCAGAGCGAGTGTGAGCTGTTCCCGCGCGAGGACATGGGCGCCATGCTCGGCATCACCACCGAAACCACCAGCCGCACCATTGCCGAATTCAAGCGTCAGAGCCTGCTGGTGGAGACCGAGCCCAACAAGTACCTTCTGGACATTCCCAACCTGGAGTTTATCGCCGATAACTGATATTCATCAGCCAAATTGAGATTTTTCAATGCGGCGGATAGCGACCCTCTCTATGCTGGCCACAAACCGGATCAAACCAAAGACCTGGAGGGTCTGTCAGGAGTCGACCATGCAGCAGTCCCGGTCGCGGGAACCCTACTTCATTTTCTCGCTGGAAATTGACAAGTCGGAGACCACCTACGAAACCGTGGGGCAGATTCTCGATCACCTGAAACAGTGTATCGAACGGGATCCGGCGGCGACCCTGATCGCCACCTTCGATCACCTCACCCACACCCGGGCGCTGCCGAACGGACAGGTTCAGGAGGAGATCCTGGCCGCGCAAAATATCATCTTCTGCTTCGGCTTCACTTTGCCGACTCCAAAGTCCCTGGCCCTGCGACCCCGCTCCATCGGCGTGGTGGAGCTTCCCGGGAGCTTCTTCATCAGCTTCATGGAGGCGCCGATGCCGGTAGCCAACACCACCATGGAAAAATGGGCCCACTCGATCTGCAACCGCGGCGGGGAGAGTGCAAACGCTTGACAGCCCCCCCGGGTGAATGGGGTAATCTGCGCTCAGACTTTACTCTCCCAGTTCGCTCTCATGACACGACGTACCCTGCTTGGCCTCCTGCTCCCCACCCTGCTTCTGCTCGCTGGCTGCACCAGCACGGCCCGCTTTCCCGACAATCCACCGCTGCTCAGCGCGCGGCCCGGCATCACGCCGGTTACGCCCGACTCGACCATGGTCCTGCTCACCCTCTCCGGCGGTGGCAGCCGCGCCTCCGCCTTCGCCTACGGGGTGATGCAGGCCCTGGCCCGGACGCCGGTCGGTGAGTCCATCCCAGGCAGCTCACTGCTGGACGAGGTCGACATGATCTCGGCGGTGTCGGGAGGCAGTATCATCGCCGCCTATTACGGGCTGCACGGGGACCGGCTGTTCCGGGACTTTCGCAGCGACTTCCTGGAGCGGGATGTGCGCGACGAGATCCGCCAGCACATGGTTTCACTGGAGAACCTGTCCCGCCTCTCCTCCACCACCTTCGGCTCCGGCGATATCCTGGACGAATACTTCCGGGAGAAACTTTTCGGCGAGCACTCCCTGGGCGAACTGTTCGATGATCAGGGACCGGTCGTTGTCATCAACGCTACCGACCTGTTCAAGGGGAGCCGGTTCGGCTTCACCCCGGAGCTGTTCTCGCTGATCTGTTCCGACAGCGACCACTTTCCCGTGGCCCGGGCGGTCGCGGCATCCAGCGCGGTGCCGCTGATCTTCACACCGATCACTCTGAAGAACCGGGCCGGCAGTTGCGACTACCCGACCCCACGCTGGATACGTATCGGGTTGAAGGAGCAGAAAGACAACCCCCGGCGCTACCGTCTGGCCACGACCTGGAGCCGTTACCTGCTGCAACCGGAACACCCCTATATCCACCTTCTGGACGGGGGACTGGCGGATAACCTGGGGTTGCGCGCCCTGATGGACCGGATCATTATTCACGACGGGCTCGACGAGGGCCTCGGGAAGCGGGTACTTGGCCAGGCAAAACGAATCGTGCTGATCGAGATCGACGCGGCGGCGCGCCTGCCCAGCGAATGGGAAATGCAGCCGGACCATCCGCCGCAGAGCGTAATACTCGACGCCGCCAGCACCACCCCGCTGAGCAACTACAACTTCGAAACCCGGGCCTACCTGCACAGCCAGATGGGTCCCTGGCTGAGAGATAACGGCCCCGGATCCTGTCCCGATCCGGCCAATTGCCAGCCCGAGCTCTACATTATCGAGATCAATCTGGAGGAGGGCAGCGCTACTCTGAACGGTGCACCACTGTCGAACCTGCCAACCGATTTCAGGTTACCGCCGGGAGGCGCCGACGCGCTGATAGATGAAGGTGACAGGCTGCTGCAGGCACATCCGGAGTTCAGACGTCTGTTGCGGGATCTCAAGATAGAGGATGGCGGCGAACGCTAGGAATGCCAGATCCGGCAAATCAGCCGTAGTGACGTTCCACGTAGCGCTCCACCAGCTGCTGGAACTCGCTGGCGATATTGTCCCCCTTCAGGGTCACCGTCTTCTCGCCATCCTCGTAGACCGGCGCCACCGGGCTCTCACCGCTGCCGGGCAGGCTGATCCCGATATTGGCGTGCTTGCTCTCGCCGGGCCCGTTCACCACGCAACCCATCACAGCCACACTCATATCCTCGACTCCGGGGTAGCGGCCGCGCCACTGGGGCATCTGCTGGCGCAGGTACGACTGGATCTCCTGCGCAAGCTGCTGGAAAAAGACGCTGCTGGTCCGTCCGCAGCCAGGACAGGCGATCACCATCGGGGTGAAGGAGCGCAGCCCCATGGACTGCAGGATCTCCTGGGCCACCTGTACCTCCTGGGTACGGGCACCACCCGGCTCAGGGGTCAGGGAGATACGGATGGTATCGCCGATACCCTCCTGCAGCAGCACCGCCAGGGCGGCGGTGGAGGCAACGATACCCTTTGACCCCATGCCGGCCTCGGTCAGGCCGAGATGCAGTGCGTAGTCGCAGCGCACCGAGAGCTCCCGGTAGACACCGATCAGGTCCTGAACCCCGCTCATCTTGCAGGAGAGGATGATACGATCCCGCCCCAGGCCCAGCTCCTCGGCCCGGCGGGCGTTATCCAGCGCCGAGACCACCATGATCCTGCGTGTCACCTGGTCATTACCAAGCGGCTCGGCGGCACGGGCGTTCTCGTCCATCATCCGCACCACCAGCTCCTGGTCCATGCTGCCCCAGTTGACACCGATGCGTACCGCCTTGTCATGGCGGCAGGCGAGTTCGATCATGGAGGCAAATTTTTCGTCCCGGTTGGCACCCCGCCCCACGTTGCCGGGATTGATGCGGTACTTGTCCAGTGCCTGGGCACACTCGGGGTATTTCTGCAGCAGCTTGTGACCGTTGAAATGGAAATCGCCCACCAGGGGCACCGAGACACCCTGGCGCTCCAGTGCTTCCCGTATCCCGGGGACGGCACGAGCCGCCTGTTCAGTATTCACGGTAATCCGGACCAGCTCGGATCCGGCCCGCTTCAGTTCCGCCACCTGGCGCGCGGTGGCCTCCACGTCGGCGGTATCGGTGTTGGTCATGGACTGCACCACGATCGGTGCGGCGCCGCCCACAAGCACACCTCCGACTCGAACCGGAACCGTGCTGGCACGCTTTATTGCTGGGTTGGTCATATGTGGATCAGACAAACCGGATGGCGATTCCGTTACCGGGTTCGGCCCTTACAACCACCGCACTCTGTGGAATCGGGTCCTCGATATCCATCGCCTGGACCTCCACCGTGGTGTCGACCTCCGGTAACGGTCCGGACTTGATAATCAGGAACAGTCCGCCGTGGGAGAGATCCCGGGTATACACTTCCTGCACGTTACCCTCCGCATCGGTCAACTTGACCTGTGAGCGCAGCGAGAAGCGGGGATGTTCACGATTGTCCGGGTTGTGAACCATGGTGAGTACTCCCGCTATGGATTGCGGCGCCGCGAGGCGACTCTCAGGCGCAGGGCGTTCAGCTTGATAAAACCTTCCGCATCTTTCTGGTCGTAGGCCCCGGCGTCATCCTCGAAGGTGGCGATCGACTCGTCGAACAGGCTGTGGGTCTCCGACTTCCGGCCCACCACCATGATACCGCCCTTGTACAGCTTGAGTCTGACCACACCGTTGACCACCGCCTGGGTCTGATCAATGGCCGCCTGCAGCATCTCCCGCTCGGGACTCCACCAGTAGCCGTTGTAAATCAGCTCCGCGTAGCGTGGCATCAACTCATCCTTCAGATGGGCCGACTCCCGGTCCAGGGTGAGGGACTCGATCGCACGGTGCGCCTTCAACAGGATGGTGCCACCCGGTGTTTCGTAGCAGCCGCGCGACTTCATGCCGACGTAGCGGTTCTCCACGATATCGTCGCGACCGATGCCGTTGGCGCCACCGACCCGGTTAAGCTCCGCCATCAGCGTGGCCGGCGACATCGACTTGCCATCGAGGGCAACCGCATCACCCTGCTCGAAGGTCAGCTCGATATAGGTCGGCTTGTCGGGAGCCGCCTCGGGCGAGACCGACCAGCGCCACATCTCCTCCGAGGGCTCGTTCCAGGGATCTTCCAGGTCGTACCCTTCGTAGGAGATATGCAGCAGGTTGGCATCCATTGAATAGGGCGACTTGCCCTTGCGCTTCATCTC
>JAPHTA010000273.1 GCA_026196475.1 Sedimenticola sp. | reverse complement strand
GGGTGAAGGGAATCGAACCCTCGTATGCAGCTTGGGAAGCTGCCGTTCTACCATTGAACTACACCCGCATCGCGCAGCCGATTCTATGCCCAGTCGTGAAAGGGTGCAAGCAGCACCGGTATCCGGCATGCCGGTTCAGCGCCGCCCGGGGGCCGGACCGTCCCGGTACAGCGCGTCGATCTCCGGCTTGAAACGCTCCAGCACCCTGGCCCGCTTCACTTTCAGAGTCGGCGTCAGCAACCCGTTCTCCACCGTCCACGGCTCCAGCGTCAGGTGCACCCTGCGCACCTTGGCATAGCCGGGAAAGTGTTTCAGGGCTTCCTTGATCCGCCGGGTCAGCAGCGAGAGCACCTTCCCATCCTGCAGGCTTTCCCGCGCCATAGGGTCAAGCCCGCAGTCCTGCGCCAGGCCCGGCCAGTGATCCGCTTCCAGTACCACCAGGGCACTCAGGTAAGGACGTCCCTCGCCTACCACCATCACCTGGGCCACCAGGGGATCGAGGGCGATTGCCAGCTCCATGTCACCGGGCGGCACCTTCTCGCCGTTGGAGAGCACCAGGATATCCTTGATCCGGCCGGTGATGTAGATGTGACCGTTGTCGATGCGCGCCTGGTCCCCGGTGTGCAGCCAGCCGTCGGAATCGACCATGCGTGCGGTGGCAGCGTGGTTGTTCCAGTATCCCAGCATCACCCCGGGACCGCGCACCAGCAGCTCGTCATCCCCGCCGATCGCCACCTCGACCCCGCGCAGCGGCACCCCGACGCTGGCCGGTTCGTTGGCCTGCAGCGGGTTTACACTCACCACCGGGCTGGTCTCGGTCAGACCGTAGCCCTGCAGGATGGGGATGCCGAGACCGATAAACAACTGGGCGATGTCCGGCGACAGGGGCGCGCCCCCGCTGACCGCGATGCGCAGCCTCCCGCCCAGCCGGGCGGTCACCTTGCCCGCCACCAGCCGCTCCAGCAGTGGCCACAAAAGCTGTGCCGGACGCCAGCCAACACGGCCCTGCTGGCGCTCAAAGCGCTGCCAGCCAACACGGACCGCAAGCCGGAACAGCAACCGGGGCAGCGCCGGTTTGCGGCTTATCTGCTCGGTGATGCGGCCGTACACCCGCTCGAAGATACGCGGCACCGCGATCATCACGCTGGGACGAATCAGCATCAGGTCCTCCGCCAGCTGGCCGATGGAGCGGGAGAAGGCGACGCTGGAGCCGGTCATGATCGGCAGGTAGTAGCCGGCGGTCCGCTCCAGGGTGTGAGAGAGCGGCAGAAAGGAGAGAAACAGGTCCTCCTGGTAGCAGTCGATTACGGTGATCGAGGCGTGAGCGATGGAGAGCATGTTGTAGTGGCTCAGCATCACCCCCTTGGGCCGGCCGGTGGTGCCCGAGGTGTAGACAATGGAGGCGAGCGAGTGGGCATCGCCGCTTCGCCCCTTGAGTTCAGGCGCACTTTCCGGCAGTAGCTGATCCACCCTGCAGACCCGGTCATCCGCCGCCATCAGCGCCGCATCCGAGTCCGAGCCCTCCTGGATCACTACCCGCCGCAACGCTCCCTCGCGGCCAATCGCACCGGCGAGTCGCTTCCAGCGATGGCCATCCTGCACCAGCAGCAGTTTTACCGCCGCATCTTCCAGGATATAGGCGATGTTGTCCGGCCGGTCATCGGTGTAGAGAGGCACGACCACCAGGCCCATGCTGAGACAGGCCTGGTCGAAAGCAACCCACTCCGGCGAGTTGCGCAGGGTCAGTGCCACCCGGTCCCCCGGGTACAGTCCCTGGCCGGCCAGAGCCGACTGCCAACGGGCAACCTGGTTCGCCATCTCGCGCCAGCTGTAGGTCTGCCACTGGCCCAGCCTGCGGTCGTAGCTGTGGTAGGCAGTGCGTTCGGGGGAGCGTTTCACTCGTTGCCGGAACAGGCCATCCAGAGTAGCGGCGAGATCCACCGATATCAGGTCTTCTGTCCACTGGCTCATCGCCACCTCTCCCCTTGTTTTTATTCTGCGTGACAATCAGCGTCACCGCGTTACCGGTTTGGTGTAGAATCCGCATGAATATAGCGTTATCCGTTTTGCGTTGCCAGAGACCGCAACCGCACCGCCAAATCCCGTAACCCAGAATCTGTCCCATGTCTGAACCGGATAAAACACACCGCCCGATCCGCAGCTTCGTGCTTCGCCAGGGCAGGCTGACCAAGGGTCAGCAGCGTGCCTTCGACCAGTTCTGGCCCCGATTCGGTATCGAGTACCGGGGCCAGCCGCTGGACCTCCCGGAGATCTTCGGCAACGACCACCCGGTCTGTATGGAGATCGGTTTCGGCAACGGCGCCTCCCTCGCCGCCATGGCGGCGGCCCACCCCGACACCAACTACCTGGGGGTCGAGGTTCACGGCCCGGGGGTCGGGCACCTGCTGCTGGAGATCGGTGAGCGCCAGCTCGAGAATGTTCGCATCATCCGCCACGATGCCATCGAGGTGCTGCAGAACGGCCTGGCGCCCGACAGCCTGCAGGGTCTTTTCCTGTTCTTCCCTGATCCGTGGCACAAGAAGCGCCACCACAAGAGGCGTATCCTCAACCCACGCTTCGTCGAGCTGGCGGCCCGGGCGCTTCGGCCCGGGGGCTTTTTCCACGCCGCCACCGACTGGGAGCACTACGCGGAACAGATGATGGAGGTGCTCTCCACCGCCAGCGACCTGTTCGAGAACAGCGCTGGTAAGGGCCTATCCACCCCACGCCCGGAGTACCGCCCGCTGACAAAATTCGAACAGCGTGGGCAGCGCCTGGGACACGGCGTATGGGACCTGCTCTTCACCCGGCGCCGGAGCTGATACGGATGGCCGGACTGGAGTTGCGGCAGTTCAAGGGCGCAGACCTGGAACCCATCGACCTGGCCATCGCGCCGGGTGAGTGCGTCACGCTGACCGGCCCCTCCGGCAGCGGCAAGACCCGACTGCTGCGCGCTATTGCCGATCTCGATACCAACCGGGGCGAGGCCAGTTCGGGGGAGCTGAACCTGCAACAGGCACCGGCCCACCTGTGGCGGCGCCGGGTCGGTCTGCTGCCGGCGGAGAGCCACTGGTGGTATGACCGGGTGGGTGACCACTTCACCCGGCCGGAAAAGGAGAAAATTGCCGCACTCGGTCTCGATCCCGCCTGCCTGGAGTGGGAGGTGGGCCGACTCTCCAGCGGCGAACGCCAGCGCCTGGCCCTGGCCCGGCTACTGGACCGCAAGCCCGGGGTGCTGCTGCTGGACGAGCCGACCGCCAACCTGGACCCGGAGAACTGCCAGCGGGTTGAGCAGCTGCTACAGCGTTACGCCAGTGAACAGAACGCCGCCCTGCTCTGGGTCAGCCACGACCCGGCCCAGCGACAGCGGGTGGGGCAACGTCGGCTGAAGATACGTGAGCGCAGGCTGGAAACGGAGACCGGTGGATGACCCTGATCCCCCTCTCCGCACTCGATCTCTCGGTGGCCGCACTGCTGGTGGTGCTGCTGGCCCTGCTCTCCTGGCGCCTGCGGCTGGGGGTGGAAAAACAACTGCTGATCGCCGCCCTTCGCAGCATCCTGCAGCTGCTGCTGCTTGGCCTGGTCCTCAAGACCCTGTTTGCCCAGCAGTCTCCGCTGCCGATCGGTGCCCTGGCCCTGTTCATGCTCGGCGTCGCCGGCTACGAGGTGATGGCGCGCCAGCAGCGGCGCTTCCGGGGCGGCTGGGGGATCGGCATCGGCACCCTGTCGATGTTCATCTCCTCTTTCAGCATCACCCTGCTGGCGCTGCACTGGGTAGTCCAGGTGGAGCCCTGGTATACCCCCCAGTATCTGATCCCGCTGCTTGGCATGCTGCTGGGAAACACCATGTCCGGGATGGCCATCGCCCTCGACAACCTCACGTTAAACGCCTGGCAACAGCGCGGCGTGATCGAGGCTCGCCTGATCCTGGGCGATCGCTGGGAACAGGCCATCGGCGAGATCCGCCGCAACGCTTTGCGCTCAGGTCTGATCCCGATCATCAATGCCATGGCCGCCGCCGGGGTGGTCAGCCTGCCGGGCATGATGACCGGCCAGATCCTCTCCGGCACCCCGCCCCTGGAAGCG
>JAPHTA010000314.1 GCA_026196475.1 Sedimenticola sp. | reverse complement strand
GGCTGCAGGCCAGCCATTTTCAGGGCCGCGCGCATGGCCTGTGCGGCGCCGGATCCGTCTTCCGGGCCGGAGGTGATGTGGTGGGCGTCTGCACTGGTGCCGTAGCCGCTGATGATGGCCAGCGGCTTGGCGCCCCGTTCCAGGGCATGTTCCAGGGTCTCTATCACCATCAGTCCGGCTCCTTCACCCATGACGAAGCCGTTACGGGCCTGGTCGAACGGGCGCGAGGCCCGGGTTGGTGCCTCGCTCTCGGTGGAGAGCGCCTTGAGCGCATGGAAGCCGGCCAGGGCCAGCGGCTCCACGCAGGCCTCGGCACCTCCGACCAGGGCCACCTCTGCCTCGCCACTGCGGATGATCCTCATGCCATCGCCGATGGCCTGGATGCCGGCGGCGCAGGCGGTCACCGGGCAACCCAGGGGGCCCTTGAAGCCGTAGCGGATCGACAGGTTGCCGGATGCCATGTTGGCCAGGAATGCGGGCACGGTGAAAGGAGACAGCCGCTTGTAGCCCCTCGCATCCAGGGTCTTCTGGGCCTGGGTGATGGTGCTGAAGCCACCGATGCCGGTGGCGACGATGGTGGCGGTGGCCTGCCGGTCATCCTCGTTCTCCGGGAACCAGCCGGCCTGCTCCAGCGCCTGCTGGGCCGCAGCCATGGCGTAGACGGTGAACAGGTCGAGCTTCTTGCGCTCTTTTTTGACGATCAGGCCTTCAACGTCAAAACCCGCCTCCGGGTCCTGCTCTATACCGGGCACCAGGCCGGCGATCCTGATCGGGAAGTCTTCCGTATCGAAGCGGTCGATCAGGCCTATTCCGGATTGGCCGGCGGTGAGGCGTTCCCACACCGGCTTGACGCCGCAACCGAGAGGGCTGATCATGCCCATTCCAGTAATGACGATCGGTGAATTCATGGTCTCTCCAGGTGCTAAATCCAGGGGAGAAACCCTAGCACCGGTCAATTTATGATCAAGATAATATTTTGCCCATGACAGTGGGGAGAATTCCATGCCTTATTCCGAAGATCACAAAGCCCAGTCAAAAGAGCGGATTCTGAAGTCGGCCACCGAGCTTTTTTGCCGCTACGGCTTCGAAAAGGTCTCGATCAAGCAGATCATGAAGCTGGCGAAGATGACCCACGGTGCGTTTTACGCCCACTTTGAATCCAAGGAGGCGCTCTACAACGCCTCCTTCCTGGAGACCCTGAAGGCGAGCCGGGCGGCAAGGCTGGTCAAGGGACCGCTCTCGGTCAAGCACCTGACCGCCCTGGTCAGCAACTACTGGAACCTGCAGGAGCTGGTGCAGAAGAGCAAGCCGGGGCCGGAGACGGTGCTGTTTAACGAGATCGGCAACGAGAATGCCGAGGTCAAAAAGCTGTTCGAGGCCTCGTACCAGAATCTCAAGCGGATGCTGGAGACCCGCATCATTGCCCTCAGCCGTCTCAAGAAGCTCCCCTTCGAGCCGGACCGGGAGACCGTCGCCGAGAAGTCCCGGGCTATTCTCTCCTCATTGGTTGGTGCGGTGGCGATTGCCCGGAGCATTCCCCAGGAGGAGGAGCGGCGTGGCATCCTGGAAGCGGCCCAGAAGCAGATACTGATCATGCTCGGCGTCAATGAGAGTGAGCTGGACACTATCCTGAGCTCCAGATCGACGGATATGTGGCCGGGTGGTTCCGGTAACTGATCAACCCGCCGGTTATTGTGGGATACCCTGGATCCGGTTCTCACTGAACTATACTTTCGTCCTGTGGAACGTCACAGGATACCGGAGGTTTGTCATGTTCAGATCGATAGTTCTAGGCAGTACCCTCAGCCTGCTCCTCAGCGCTCCGGCGCTGGCCAGCCACTGTCCCCTGGATGCGAAGGCGATCGACGGGGCCCTGCAGCGGGCAGATCTCAGCGAGATGCAGAAGTCGGAGATCATGACGTTGCGTGACCAGGGGATGAGCCTGCATAACAGCGGTGATCACCGGCAGGCCGAACAGACCCTGGCCAAGGCGATGCGTATGCTGCTGGATGCCACTGGCATGTGACAGCGGAAGGTAACCCCAGCACGCTGGCCATCATCCTGCATCTCTGCTGAAATGGCATTTTCCGCATAATTTGGCGGGGTTGCTGATCAACGGGATGCGAAACATGGGTGATGCGTACGTAATTGGACACATAACGGTCAAGGACCCCGAGAAGTGGGCGCGCTACCGGGAGGGCGTGCCGGCTACCCTGGAACCCTGGGGTGCCGAACTGGTGCTGCGCGGGGAGTTGGCCTCGGTGCTTTCCGGGAGCCACCGGCATACAGACACGGTGGTCATCCGCTTCCCCGACATGGACGCCGTCAACGGCTGGTTCCGTTCCGATGCCTACCAGGCGCTGATCCCCCTGCGCAGCGAGGCGGCGGAGGTTGACCTGCTGGGTTTTCAGGGTTGAATGACCAGGTGGCTGGCGTGGTACCCAGGGCAGTATGGACTGGGTTGGCGCTGAAATGCAGCAACGCACAGGCGGGAAACTTGAGTGCTGTGCCTGTTTGAACGCGGCCCGGATTGCTGGCGTGCTTCATTCTGTGTAGTGGTTAACGATGTCCGGCTATTTCATACCGGACTTTTCCCGCCTGTGTCGCCAAAGACTGGCGTAATGGCATTATCCACCACCCAACTAACGAACACCTTTGTACCCGTTCCACCCGCTCAGGCGTGAATGTGTAATCGGGTTATATAGCCCGGAATAACAGGGGTGTTGTACCCGTTATCGTTTCCTGGACTGCTCAACCGTGCTGTGCCTTCGGTAACAGGCCCAACGCTTGTTGGCTCCTTTTGACCCCCTGGTGGCAGGGGCGAATCCAAGCCCGGATATATCAACCAAGTTGAAGGGAACAACTATCATGTATGCAAGAACAGTTTTTCGGACTGACTGCACTGTTTCTGTCGGCCATTGTACTGAGTGCCTGTGACTTAAATGAAGGTCCCGCGGAAGAGGCGGGAGATGAGATTGATCAGGCGATGGACAAGGTGGAAGAGGCCAAGGGGAAGATGCAAAACTAGAAGGCCAGGGAAGCGTTCCGTAAACCAGTATTTTGCGCGATTTTTTCCAAGGTTCACTGGCAATGTGAGTACGAGGAGAATGAAATGCTGAGCTGGGCGTTGACATTTTTGATTGTAGCCTTGGTAGCGGGTTTGCTTGGGTTTTCAGGGGTTACCGGAGCAGCGGTAAACATTGCCTGGATACTGTTTGTCGTCGGACTGGTACTGGCCGTGATTTTTTCTGGCGGGACGGTGACCGCCGGTATGACCAACAGGCCACCGGTTTCTGCGTGGACCGTTACCGGTTCCATCGCCGTTCAGGTAGTTTTTCCGGCTGGTCGGTCGCGATGGACGACAGGCTAACAAGAACAAGGTGAGGAGAGAGAGATGGAGTTTGGTGGGTTGTTTGGCTTGTTGCTGCTGATTGCCGATATTTTTGCAATCATCAAGGTATTTCAATCCGCTGTCGGCGATGGTGAGAAGGTTCTCTGGATCCTGCTGATAGCACTGCTACCCCTGATCGGGCTAATTATATGGTATCTTGCGGGGCCTGGTGACAAGGCATTTCGCCTGTAGCGAATGCACTGTTTACCGGCTTTTACGGAATACACAGATCGCAAGCGGTTTTAAAAAAACGAAAATGGAGATAGATGATGACACTGCATCTTCAACTGGCGCCCCTGCTATCCATCCTCGCGGGCATTGCCATTCTGGTCGTTCCACGATTGCTTAACTATATCGTTGCCTTTTACCTAATAGCTATCGGATTGATCCAGATACTGGGTTTGCGTTTTTAGAACTGGAACGGTCCCGTTGGTCCGTATGACCCGAAACGAAGGGAGAGTCAATAAAAGATCTCTGCTCCCCCATAGGGGCCCGGAGGCATGCGCTGGCGACCTGGGGATAGTCAGGTAGGCCCACAGGGCGGGATCAATCATCCTGCCGGGTGTTCTTCTTCTTTTTCTTTACCCGCAGGGCGTTCTTGGAGTTCTTCACCAGGTCTTCGATGATCGGGGCCAGGATCACCTCCATGGCGAAGGTCATCTTGGTGCCCGGAATCACCAGGGTGTTGCGCCGGGAGATGAAGGAGTTCTCGATCATATGCTTCAGGTGCACCAGGTCGATATCGTACTTCTTGATCAGCTTCTTCTTGACCCGGATCACCACCAGGCTCTCGTCGGCGCTGGGTACCTCCCGTGAGATGAACGGGTTGGAGGTGTCCACTGTGGGGATGCGCTGAAAGTTGATGTCGGTGTGGGAGAACTGGGGCGTGATGTGCTCCACGTAGTCGTCCATCCGCCGCTTGATCGCCTCCACCACCGTCTCCGTGTCGTAGCCCCGGGTCTCGTTGTCGCGCTGAATCTTCTGGATCCACTCCAGGTTGATGATCGGTACCACGCCGATCAGCAGGTCGACGTACTTGCGTACCTCGGGCATACCGCCGTGCAGTCCTTCGTAGAGCAGAAGGTCGGTCTCCTCGCCGGGCTCCTTCCAGGGCGTGAAGGTGCCGGGTTTCAATCCCCACTGCAGCGCCTCCTCCTCGTTGTGCAGGTAGTGCCGGATCTTGCCGTGGCCGGTCGCCTTGTAGCTCTTGAACAGCTGGGCCAGTTCATTCAGCAGGTTGGCCTCGGGGCTGAAGTGGCTCAGGTTACGCCCCTGCTGCTTGGCCTGCTTGGTGGCCTTCTTCATCTCTGCCCGGGTGTAGCGGTGGTAGGAGTCGCCTTCCACCATCAGTGCCTGGATACCCTCGCGATAGAAGATGTGGCTGAATGCGTCGCGCACGGTGCTGGTTCCGGAACCGGACGAGCCGGTAACGGCGACAATCGGAAACTCTCTTTTGCCCATGGTGGTCGAACCCTTGCCTGCGTGGATGACGAACCGGCCAATTCTGGCATATTTTGTGGTTTATTTCGCCGGATATCCTGCTCAGGCCGTTGCTGTCTCCAGTTGCCGGCCCCGGGTGTAGAGCATCAGCAGGGTAATCCCCAGTAGTGGCAGCATCAGCAGGTTGAGATTGATCCAGCCGACGCCGGCCTCCAGCCAGCCGGAGCCGAGGGCGGAGAGAGTGACCATGCCGAAGACCAGGAACTCGTTGGCGGCCTGGGTCTTGGCCTTCTCCTGGCTGTTATAGGCAAGCGTGACCAGCTGGGTGGCGCTGATGAACATGAAGTTCCAGCCAATCCCCAGCAACAGCAGGGCGCTCCAGAAGTGCCACTCGCTCTGCCCCTGCACGTTGAGGCCGATGCAGAACAGGATCAGCAGGGCGCCCAGCTTGATCATGGGCAGGGCACCGAAACGCTGGATCAGGCGGCCGGTGAAGAAGGAGGGGACGAACATGCCGAGTACATGCCACTTGATGACGCTGGTGGCGGAGGCGAAGCTGTAGCCGTAGCGCTCCATGGCCAGCGGGGTCGCGGTCATGATCAGGTTCATCACCGCGTAGCTGCTCATCCCCGCCAGTACCGCCACGATGAACAGGTCCTGGCGCAGTATCTCGCCCAGTCGGCGTTCCGAGGGAGCGGTTTCAGTCACGCTTTCCGACGGGGTGATCCTGATGTTGAACAGTAACAGCAGGGCGATCACGTAGAGCAGCAGCAATCCCATAAAGCTACCCACAAACGGGGTGCCATCGATCCAGTGCCTGCTGTGCAGTGCCAGAGCCGGTCCCAGTATGGCGGCCAGGACACCACCGGCCATGACCAGGGAGATGGCGTGGCTCTGCTGGCCTTCGGCTGCCACCTCGACCGCGGCGAACCGGTACAGGGTGCCGAAACCGATGCCGATGCCGAGCAGGAAGGTGCCGCCGCAGAACAGGGTGAAGTCGCCGTCCGGCAGTGCCAGTATGCAGAGCAGGGCGCCCGCGATACCGAAGCTGTTGCCCAGGTAGAAACCGTTCTTGCGCCCAATCCGTTTCATGGTCAGGGAGGCCGGGATGGTCGCCGCCATCAGGCCGATGAACTGGAACGCGACCGGCAGGGTGATCAGGGCCTCGCTGGGGGCGATGTCGCGACCGATCAGGCCATTGACCGCAACCAGCAGAACGTTGCCGGTGGTCAGCAGGGCCTGGCACAGGGCCAGCAGGATGACGTTTCTGTTCAAGGGAAAATGGCCTTCGGCTTGTTTGAAACCGGTACGGATCTTTGGGGCAGTATTATCCGTTAAGGCCGGGGAAATACAAACGCTGTACCGGTGGGGGATTCGGATGTGGGAGCGGCGCCCCCGCCGCGAATAAATCAGCTCGGTTCTCTGGTCGTGCGGGATTCGATCGGCCCGGGGGCGGGCCTCCTACAGATTCGATTCGAACACCATCAACAGGCCGGTAGGTTGGGGTGAGCTTGCGAACCCCAACAGCCGATGTTCAATGCACCATTATCTGTTGGGGTTCGCTTCACTCACCCCAACCTACACGCTAGCGGCGCTTGGAGGTTGTCGGCCCTGGGGCGGGCCTCCTACTGATTCGATCCGGAATTTGAATTCTGTCTGCAAAAAAAGAGGGGAGCACTGGGCTCCCCTCGGGTACTGCGCTATTTCGACTGCCAGGTCGTTGCCTCAGTTCATCCGAACCCGCTTGACCCGCACGATCTGGTAGGCCCGGGTCAGGTAGGTGACGGGCACGCTCCAGACGTGCACCAGGCGGGTGAACGGAAACAGCAGGAACACGGTCATGCCGAAGAAGATGTGGGTCTTGAATATCGGCGAGACGCCGGCGATCAGGGACGGATCCACGCTCAGGGTAGCGACGCTCTTGACCCACTCGGTGAGTGCGATCATGGAGGAGACATCACCGTGGGTGGCATGGCCGGAGGAGACCAGGATGGTGCTCAGGCCCAGGGCCACGGTGACCATCAGCCAGCCGATGATGAAGGTGTCCCGCTTGCGGCTGACCGCCCGTACCCGGGGTTCGTTGAGACGACGCAGGAACAGCATCACGGCGCCCACCAGGCACATCACGCCGAACACGCCGCCGGCGTAGATGGCGATCCACTGGTGTGCCACGTCGGAGATACCCAGGCCGAGGAACCAGCTGTGGGGCAGCAGCATGCCGACCAGGTGGCCGAAGAAGATGCCGAGAATACCGACGTGGAACAGGTTGCTGGCGAGACGCATGTTGCGGTTGCTCAGCAACTGGCTGGAGTCCGCCTTCCAGGTGTACTGCTCGCGGTCGAAACGGAGCCAGCTTCCAAGCAGGAAGATGGTGCCGGCCAGGTAGGGGTAGGCCCCGAATACAAAGTCATGAATGGTCATCTAGATTCTCTCCTCAGGCTGCTTGGGCCAGGTGTCCACGGTTTTCAACGATCCGAAGAATCCGCGCATAGGGGCTCTCGGCCTTTTCCAGGTT
>JAPHTA010000181.1 GCA_026196475.1 Sedimenticola sp. | reverse complement strand
TGGCCGACGAACAGGAACTCCATGCTGGAACGGATATCCACCAGGATCGCCCGAGGATCGTCCTGCAGCATCTGGTAGGCCTGTTGCGGGTTCAGTGCTATCGGTTCCGCTTGACTCATCTTCTCTACTCCTTGGCTTGATTTCGGTACACCTTGGGCCGGGGTATAATAGCGGCAATCCGACCCTCCGATAAACAGATTTTATGCAAGACAAGATAATACTTTCAATTTTAGCGCTTTTTTCGCGTTTGCCACTGCGCCTGGCACAGGCGCTCGGTGGGTTGATCGGATGGATCCTCTACCTGGTTCCCAACAAGGAGCAGCGGATTGCCCGGATCAATATTGCCACCTGTCTGCCGGAGCTGAGCGCCGCCCAGCAGCGCAGGTTGCTAAGGGAATCCCTGGTGGAGAGTGCCCGCAGCCTGGTCGAGATGCCCATCGTCTGGGCCTCGCCGCCGCAGCGCTGGATCGACATGGTGAAGCCGGGTGCCGGAAGTGGGCTACTACAGTCCGCCCTGGCCGGTGGCAAGGGGGTCATCGCAGTCGGGCCGCACCTCGGAAACTGGGAAGTGGGTTTGCACTACCTGACCTCGCTGGCGCCGGTAACCGCGATCTACCGTCCGCCCCGCCGCGCGGGCCTGGACGATCTGCTGAAACAGGGCCGCAGCCAGGGCGGGGCGACCCTGGTTCCAGCCACGCCACAAGGTGTGAAAGCGCTTTTCGGCGCTCTCAGGCGGGGTGAGATGATGGCGCTGCTGGCCGACCAGCAGCCGAAGGCGGCAGGGCGCCAGGGCGGGGTGTACGCCCCATTCTTCGGCCAACCGGCCCTGACCATGGTGTTGACGGGTCGTCTCGCCCGCAAGACCGGGGCGCCGGTGCTGTTCTGGTTCGCCGAGCGACTGCCACGGGGAGAGGGGTATCGCATGCACTGGTTCGAGGCGCCAGCGGGCATCGACAGTGACGATCCGGTAACCACCGCAGCCGCACTGAACCAGGGCCTGGAGCGCTGTATTCGCCAGGCGCCGTCCCAGTATCTCTGGAGCTACAAACGCTTTGCCAGCCAGCCCGACGGGGTGATCTCGCCCTACTATCGCACCGGCTGAGGGGGGGCACCGTCTCGCGGTGTCACCAGTGACGCGCTGCTAGGAATGCCCCCTGCCGCCCCGCCGTCGTCGTCCTGCCTCCGCCCGGGAAAGTGCAAATTGACGAATTTTCCGCTATCTTCAACAAGATGAATGTCCTTTCTTATCAATATCCTTAAAGTGTGCCGGTTGGCCTGCCGTTAAACAGGAACAGGGTGTATTGGGACTGATCGACAGGCGGCCGGCGGCTGCCCCAGGATGTAGAGACATTGATTGAGCGCAGTGGATCAACTTCAAGGCTGATGGGCTTACTGTTGCTGGTACTGGTAGCGGCGGCAACGCCAACGCTTCAGGCGGCACCGGAACAGGACCAGCAGGCGGATGCACGTATCCTGATCGATATTTCGGGCAGTATGCGCAAGAACGACCCTAAAAACCTCAGGCGGCCGGCGCTGCGCATGCTGGTGGGCCTGCTGCCTGCGGATGCCCGGGCGGGTGTCTGGACCTTCGGCCAGTATGTCAACATGCTGATACCGCTCGGCCAGGTGGACGAAGCCTGGAAGCGCAAGGCGCGCGCGGAAGCGGAAAATATCTCGTCACCCGGTCAGTTCACAAATATCGAGGACGTGATCAGGCGTTCCATGGCCGATTGGGACGGACCGGAGACGCGCTACCGGCGGCACCTGGTCCTGCTCACCGATGGCATGGTGGATATCAGTAAGAGTGAGCAAAAAAACAGCGCCTCCCGGCAGCGTATTCTGCAAGAGCTGCTGCCCAGGCTGAAGGCCCATGATGCCCAGGTGCATACTATTGCGCTCTCCAGCCGTGCTGATCATGAATTGCTGCAGCAACTCTCCAGGGAGACCGATGGCTGGTATGAACAGGTGGACAACGCAGAGCAGCTGCAGCGAATCTTCCTGCGCATCTTCGAGAAGGTCGGGCAGCCCGACACCCTGCCCCTGAAGGACAATCGCTTCATGGTGGATAGCAGTATCCAGGAGGTCACCCTGCTGGTGTTCCGCAAGGAGGATGCGGAAGCGACCCGGGTGGTGACGCCCTCCGGCCAGGAGTTTGATGCCAAAAGTGCCCCGGCATCGGTCAACTGGCATCGTGATGTGGGTTACGACATGCTCACCATCAGCAAGCCGGAGACCGGTGAATGGCGGGTGCTGGCGGCCATGGACCCGGACAACCGGGTGATCGTGGTGACCGACCTGCAGATGCGCAGCAGCACCCTGCCGACCCGCTTTGTACTCGGTGAGTCACTGCCGATGACGGTCTCATTCAGCAACCAGGGGAAGTTGATTACACGACAGGATTTCCTCGACGTGGTTGACCTGAAGGCCGGTCACCGGGACGCCAACGGCGAGGGTGAACGACGCCCCCTCTATGACGCTGGTGAAGATGGTGATGAGGCCGCCGGCGATGGCCTGTTTACTTTCATGGTCGGCGAGGGGCTGGCTGCGGGAACGGTCGAGCTGGTCATCACCGCCCAGGGCAAAACGTTCCAGCGCGAGCAGCGCCACACCTTTGAGCTGGCGGAGCCGTTGGCGATGAGCCTGGTCCCGGAACAGGGGGGCGGCGACTTGCTGTTGCGGCTCTCTCCCGATAGTGAGGTGGTTGAGACCGAGAGCGTGCAGGTCAGCGCGGTGCTGCGCTCGGCTGAGGGTGAGGAGCGGCCGCTGATGCTGTTGCCGGGTGGCGAGGACGGAAACCTGGAGGCGCGTATACAGCCCTCGGAACTGCTTGGTGATTGGAGCCTGGAGGTTTCGGTAAAAGGCACCAGCGTTGCCGGCTCACCCCTGGAACTCACCCTGGATCCGGTCACCGTCGAGGGTACCGCTTCGCCACCGCCTCCGCCGGAGCCGGAACCAGAGCCGGTGGTCGAGGAGGCGCCAGCGGAACCCGCTGCCAACCCCGAACCCGAGCCAGTGGCAGAGCCGGAAACAGAGAATGGGGATGAGTTCATGTTCCAGATGGCCCTGCTGGGCGGAATCAACCTTCTTCTGCTGCTGATTGGCGGGGCGGTGTTCTGGTGGCTGCGCCGCAGTCGCCGTTCGGAGGAGTTCAGGGTGCTGGAGGAAGGGGAGCCGGTGCCCGGGGAGGGTGATAGCGCATGATCGAGGTGAGTAAACTGCTGCTGTTGGTGCTCGGTGAGTTGCTGCTGGTTGGAGTTGTCATCTCGCTGATTATCGTGTTTCAGGCGTTCTCGCGACGACGGCGTGACCGTTCCGCCGTACGGAAACTGGTCAGCAGGATCAAGGAGGACAGTGGGCGACGGGAGAGTGAGACACGCAAGATCATGCAGGAGCGATTCGGGTACGACGGCAAAAATCTTGAAGAGATCGTGAGCAGGATCGCCCGCGAGGAGAAGGCGTTCTACCAGGTGCTGATCGATGTCTACCTCCATCACAAGACAGACGCAATACAGAATCTCTGCGTCGACTACGAAAGTTCGGTCGAAACCTATCGTAATCTGGAGCTGCCACAGGCAACCGCCAGCCAGGAGTTGAGTGACGAGGCGATCGTGGAGTCCGAGGCATACAGGTTGCTACAGGGTGAAAATGAACGCCTTACAGAAGAGCTGAAAAAGACCATGGATACCATGGCCGAGATGCTGAGCGAGTACTCGTACATGTTTTCCGGTGGGGCAGGTGTGGAGATAGACCGGGGCAAGCTGGGCGAGATCGTGGCCGAGCAGCAGGTGGCGGCCCAGGGTGATCCGGTGAGCGACGAGGCCTCGGCCACTGAGGACGGTCCGGATGGGCCGGGGGAAGAAGTGACGGCTGCAACTGATCCGGGGGATGTTGATACGGAACTCGAGCAGGTCCCGGATGCAGGCGGCGAAGAGGCCGGGCCGGACGGCGGTCAGCCTGCCGCCGGTGCTGGTGAGGCGGGGGAGGTTGCCGACCTGGAAGACCTGAAAGAGCTGGATGATGAGCTGGCCATGCTCGACCTGGCGGAAGAGGAGCCGGCCGCAGGGGAGAAGCTGGACCCGGATCCGGAGCTGGATGAGACGGTTGCGATCAGGCCGGAAGAGAGTGACGATGTGGTCGACCTGGAAGATGTGCTGGGTGACACGGACTCCTCTGGTGACGAGAAAAAATAGCCTTGCCTGCTTCCGGCGCACTTCCCTGTGCGCGCTCCCTATTCACTTTTCAGCCGACCTTTACCGTAGTCGAGTCGCTCTCGCCCTTGTTATCGACCCAGGTCAGTGTCACCTCGTCGCCGGCGGCGGCTCCCTTGTACTTGAACGAGATATAGGGGTTCTTCGAGATACCCCCGCTCCAGTCGGCACTGATCACCTCTTTGCCGCCAGAAGTACAGGAGACCTCCTGGATAAAGTGCGCGGGTATGGTGTTGCCGTCACTGTCCTTGCGATTTCCGGTCTCCATCGGGTGGGTCATCAATGCCTTGACGGTTACCACGTCCTCTTTGAGCTTGGCCCGGATTTTGATTGAATTGCCTGCCATTTCTACGT
>JAPHTA010000387.1 GCA_026196475.1 Sedimenticola sp. | reverse complement strand
GACCTGCTGCACGCCTATGGGCACGCCAGTACCGTAGCTGCCGACGGACATGTGGCGCTGGAGCTGCTGCGCCGGGAACCCATTGAGCTGATCCTGCTGGATCTGAACATGCCGGAGATGTCCGGCATGGAGCTGCTCGACCGGGTCAAGGAGGAGTTTCCCAATGTGGACGTGGTTATCGTCAGTGGGGAAGCAACGTTCGACAACGCGACCGAGGCCCTGCGCCAGGGGGTCAGCGACTTTCTGCGCAAGCCCTACAGCCCGGTCGAGCTGCTGGGCATTATCGAAAACGTCCAGAAGAAACGCGCCCTGGAGCACAACTTCAAGCAGGTCCACCAACGCCTGGAGGCCTCGGAATACCGCTACCGCTTCATAGTCGACAACTCGCCCGATATCATCTACATGCTGGACGAGGCAGGCTATTTCTGCTTCGTCAACGACCGCATCAGCCAGCTGCTCGACTACACCCAGGACGATCTGATCGGCCACCACTACTCCGAGGTGGTGCACGAGGATGACCTGGAGAAAGCCCGCTATGCTTTCGCCGAACGCCGCACCGGTGATCGCGCCAGCCGCAACGTGGAGTTCAGGCTGCGCTGCAAGGACAGCACCCAACCCAGTCGCTACTTCGAGAGCCGTTCGGTCTCCATCGAACTCAACTCCATGGGCATCTACCAGGAGGCCGGAGGCAACAACGAGAAATGCTTCGTCGGCACCTACGGCGTGGCACGTGATATCAGCGAGCGCAAGCGGGCCGAGGAGATCATCAATTTCCAGCTCTACCATGATCTGCTGACCCAGCTGCCCAACCGGGCCCTGTTGCGCGACCGCCTCGGGCTGGCCATTTCCCAGGCCAGGCGCAGCGGCTCCCAGCTGGCCCTGATGTACCTCGATATGGATCGCTTCAAGGTGATCAACGATTCGCTCGGCCACGTGGCCGGTGACCAGCTGCTGCAGACCGTGGCCAACCGCCTGCGCAACTGCCTGCGCGATAGCGATACCCTGGCCCGGGTGGGTGGAGACGAGTTCAACCTGCTGGTTCCCGAGGTATCCGGACGAGTCGATGCGATCCGCCTGGTTGAGAAGGTAATCGACAATCTCAAGGACCCGGTGCTGATCGATGGGGTGGAGGTTTTTATCAGCTTCAGCATCGGTATCGCCCTGTTCCCGGAAGATGGCGAGACAATGGACTCGCTGATCAAGCATGCCGATATCGCCATGTACCATGTTAAAAGACACGGCAAGGACGGCTACGAGTTCTTCTCCAGCGAGATGAAAGGTTCAGCCGACCAGCACCTCTCCCTGGACACCGGACTGCGCCGTGCGCTGGACGAGAAGCAGCTCAAGGTCTACTACCAGCCGCAGATAGAGATCGAAAGCGGACGGGTCTCGGGCATGGAGGCGTTGCTGCGTTGGATGCACCCGGAAGCGGGAGCCATCAGCCCCACCGAATTCATCCCGGTCGCGGAAGAGAACGGACTGATCAACGAGATCGGCCTGTGGGTCCTGGACTCCGCCTGCGCCGAACTGAACCGCTGGCGGCAGAGTGGCCACAGCGATATCAAGCTGGCCGTCAATGTCTCCTCCAAACAGTTGAGCCAGGCGGACTTCACCGACCAGGTATTCGATACGCTGGAAAGGCATGGCCTGCCGGGAGCCGCACTGGAGCTGGAGATCACCGAGAACGTCCTGATACAGGACATGGACCAGGTGGTGAACAAGCTGCGTATTCTGCATACTGCAGGCATCTGCATCGCGGTCGACGATTTTGGAATCGGTTACTCCTCTCTGGGCTACCTGCAGTCGCTGCCCCTGAGTACCCTCAAAATCGACCGCTCGTTCATCAGTGGAATTCGGGCCTCCAGCAGCCGGAATTCAATCGTCACCGCGATCATCGCCATGGCCAAGGAGCTGGGGCTCGATATCATCGCCGAGGGTGTCGAGACCGACGTCCAGCATCGACAGTTGCAGCGCCTAGGCTGTCCGAATGCCCAGGGTTTCCTGTTCGGGAGACCAATGCCGGCTGAACATGTCGGCCTGTTTCTGAAAAAAAGCCGCGGCTGACCCGGTCCCTTCGCACCACTCCAGTCCCGGTATTTCGCGCTGGTAACCGGAACTATTTCCGACCGCATATGACCAATACAACAACGCCGAATTTCGACTCGGCACCCGGTCACGCCTGTCCAGGTACCGGACAGGTCGGCTCATACCAAGGCCTATTTTACGGCATACATCAGAACAGGCTATCCACAGGAACGGAGGCTTAACCGTTGGACTCGGTCACCCAAATCGCACTTGGTGCCGCCGTCGGCTATGCCGTTCTGTGGCGACGGGTCGGTTATCGTGCCGCCCTCTGGGGAGGAGTCTGCGGTACCCTCCCCGACCTGGACGTGTTCATTTCGATGGGCGGTCCGGTCGCCGATTTCACCTACCATCGCAGCTTCAGTCACTCACTGCTGATACTACCCTTGCTGGTGCCGTTGATCAGCTGGCTGATCCTCAGGATTCACCCGGCAACCCGGCCCTGCCGGGCGGGCTGGCACTGGCTGGTGCTGCTGGTCCTGGTGACACACCCCCTGCTGGACAGTTTCACCATCTATGGCACCCAGCTGTTCTGGCCCCTGTCGGAGACCCCGATCGGCCTGGGCAGCATCTTCATCATCGACCCCCTCTACACCCTGCCCCTGCTGGCCGGACTGATCGGCGCACTCAGCCTGCAGCGACGACCTCGACTGGCACCACGCTTCAACCAGGCCGGGTTGCTACTGAGCAGCCTCTACCTCGGCTGGAGCGTGGCGATACAGGCCCATGTGACCAGCCTGGCAGAACAGACCCTCGCCGATGGGCACCCACCATTCGAGCGACTGCTGGTGACACCCGCCCCGTTCAACACCCTCCTGTGGCGCGTCGTGGCCATGAACGAACAGGGTTACCAGGAGGGCTACCACTCGCTACTGGACGGCAGCTCACGGATCCACTTCGACCAGTATCCGAGTAACACCCGACTTCTGGACAACCTGCAACAGCACTGGCCGGCTACCCGCCTGCAGTGGTTTACCCTGGGTTTCTACAAGGTAGAGGAGCAGAATGGCAGCGTGGTGATCTCCGACCTGCGCATGGGTGCCGAGCCGGACTACGTCTTCCAGTTCAAGGTAGCCACCGTAAGCAATCCCCATCCCCGCCCCATCCCGGACGAGAGAGTCCTGACACCGCGCAACTGGAGCCGGGTACCGGACATGATCCGGCGCATCTGGACCGAGCCGGAAGCTTAAACCCCTGGATCCGGGAGGTTAAGTGACCCCCCCCGATGAAAGGTTGCAATGTATACTATTGCGCTGTTTCCCAGCGGATAGCAGCGATGAACCACCCACCTTCCCATGCCAAGGTCCTCTTCTCAGGCATCATGAGCCTGATCCTGACCCTCGGCATTGCCCGGTTTGCATATACCCCCCTGCTCCCGATCATGCAGAACCAGACCGGGCTGGGCGATGCCACCGGCGGCTGGCTGGCCACCTTTAATTATGTCGGCTACATGTGCGGCGCCCTGATCGCGGCCAGCATCAGCGACCTGCACCTGAAAGACCGCCTCTATCGTATCGGGCTGATACTGGCTCTGGTCACCACCGCTGGCATGGCGTTGAGCGAAAGCCTCTGGCTTTGGGCCATCATGCGGTTTCTGGCCGGGCTCAGCAGCGCCGCCGGGTTGCTGATCGGTTCCGGACTGATCCTGAACTGGCTAATCCGCCACAACCACCGGATGGAACTGGGTATCCACTTCAGCGGCCTCGGGCTCGGTATCGTGCTGAGCGCCATCGCCGTGGACCTGATGTCGAACCACTTCACTTGGGACCAGCAGTGGCTGCTCCTGACACTGATCGGCCTGGTGCTGCTGTTTCCCGCCTGGGGCTGGCTGCCCAGACCGGATAGTACGCCATTCACCACCAGTGGGGCCCGGATCGAGGACCGCCCACCGGCGAGGAGCTGGATCATACTGCTCTTCAGCAGTTATTTCTGCGCCGGTTTCGGATACGTGGTCAGCGCCACCTTCCTGGTGGTTATCGTGGAGGCCGAACCGGCCCTGCGGGAGATGGGCGAACCGGCCTGGCTGGTGGTCGGCATCGCTGCCGCACCGGCCTGCTTCCTGTGGGACCGTGTGGCCAGGATAACCGGCGAACTGCAGGCACTGGCGCTGGCCTTTGCCCTGCAGATGGTGGGCATCATCCTGCCCGTCTTCAGTGCCTCGCTGGGTGTGGTCTTTTTCAGTGCCGCCCTTTACGGCGCCACCTTCATCGGTATCGTCAGCCTGATGCTGACCATGATGGGCAAACTCTACCCGACCCGGCCGGCCAAGCCCATGGGCAAACTCACCCTGAGCTATGGCGTGGCCCAGATCGCCGCCCCGGCACTGGCCGGCACCCTGGCCGAGAAGGCAGGAGACTACAACCAGTCGCTCTACCTGGCCACTTTCATCATGGGTATCGGCCTGGTGTTGATCCTGATCCTGATCGCCCGGGAGAGGGGCGCACGCAACCTGGCAGCAGCCGCCCGCTCAACCGAGTGAGAGCACTGCGGAACGATGTTTCTCCGGATCCTGCAGCAGGTTCTCTTCAAACAGCTCCGCAGGAAGTGGGCGACTGAACAGGTAGCCTTGTACCTTGCGACACTGTAGCTGGCGTAGAAAATCTAGCTGCTCCACCTGCTCCACCCCTTCCGCAATAACATCCAGCTCCATGGCGCGGGCCATGGAGATGATGGCACGCACTATGGCCCGGCTGTTGCGATCAGCCAGAACGCCGTCCACGAAAGCGCGGTCTATCTTCAGGGTGGTGAGCGGGAACCGCTGCAGATAGCTGAGCGAGGAGTAGCCGGTGCCAAAATCATCGATCGCCAGGTTGATACCGGCCCCGCGCAGCTGGTCAAGTTGCTGCAGGGTGCTTTCGATACGGCCCATCATCATGCTCTCGGTCAGCTCCAGGGTGAGCTGATTGGCCGGAAACCGCTGGTCGTGCAGTATCCGTTCCACCTGCTGCAGCAGGTCCGGGGAGTTGAACTGCCTGGCGGAGAGGTTTACCGCCAGCGAGAGCGATCTTCCATAGCGCTCCATCCACTGCCTTGTCTGGCCACAGGCAAGATCCAGGATATGCTGCCCGAGGCGGGTAATCAGCCCGGTCTCCTCGGCCAGTGGTATAAAGTCATCCGGCATAACCAGTCCACGCTGCGGGTGTTGCCAACGGGCCAGCGCCTCCATCCCTGTGAGCTCTCCGCTGGCCAGATCAAAGACCGGCTGGTAGTAGGGTATGAACTCTCCCCGTTCGAGGCCCTTTCGCATCTCGATCTCCAGCGTCAGGCGCCGGCCAGCCTCCTCGTTCAGTGCCTCCAGGAAAAAGTGGAAACGATCACCGCCCTCGCTCTTGGCCTGGTACATCGCCCGGTCGGCATGCCTGGTCAGATCGTCCACCGTCTGGCCATCCCTCGGGAAAAGACTGATCCCGATACTGAGGTGGGGCAGCAGTTCATGTCCGCTTACTGACACGGGCTCCAGCGCACTGGCCAGGATCTTGCCCGCTATATCATGGACCGTGAAATCATCCTCCAGATCGGGAATGATCACCGTGAACTCATCTCCTCCCATCCGCGCCACCGTGTCGGCGGCCCGTACCGCCTCGCTGAGGCGCTGCCCAACAGTTGCCAGCAACAGGTCACCACTGGTGTGTCCAAGCGAGTCGTTGACCCCCTTGAACCGGTCCAGGTCGATAAAGAGTACCGCCAGCCTGCGCCCCTGGCGCCGGCAACGCTTGATCTCCTGTTGCAGCCGCTGGTGATAGAGGGCACGGTTCGCCAGGCCGGTCAGTGCATCCTTGAACGCCAGCTCTTCGAGCTGTTCCTCGGTCTTCTTCTGGTGGGTGATATCGGAAAACAGGCCGGTGTAGTAGCAGGGATTCCCCGCCGCATCGTAGATGGTGTTGATGCGCAGAAAGATCGGAAACACCTCGCCGCTCTTGCGCCGGTCCCAGATCTCTCCCTGCCAGTGGCCATCCGCCTCGAGGGCGGTCCAAATCGCCCGGTAAAAGGCCTGGTCATGCCGTCCGGAGCGGGCGAAGCCGGCCTGTCTGCCCAACACCTCCGAGCGTTCGTATCCAAGCAGCCGGCAGTAGGCCGGGTTGACCTCGATGATACATCGATCCATGTCGGTGACGATGATCCCCTCGCTGGTCGAATCGGTGACATGCTTGGCCAGGCGTAGCCGCTCTTCGGCCTTTTTGCGCTCGCTGATATCCCGCCACACCACGTGCAGAAGCATCCGCTCGCCATCAGGAATCGGTGTCAGCAGCACCTCCACCGGAAAATCGCTCCCGTCCAGCTTTCGGTGTATCCATTCGAAACGCCGGGAACCCTCTTTCATGGCCTGTTCAATCAGCTCGTTCGCCTTGTCAAACGATGCGCGTCCATCCGGTTGGTTGGGGGGAGAGAGCTGGGATGGGTGTGTCTCGAACAACGCCTGGCGGGTGGTATAGCCCAGCATCTGCAACGCCGCATCGTTACAGTCGATAAACCGGCCATTGTCGATAATCAGCATGGCGTCACTGGAGTGCTCAAACAGCGCGCGGTACTGGTTCTGGTCTATCCGGGTCATGTTCCTGTCTGTCCAGTCACCTGGTGAGCATTGAGTGTGGGTTTCGGCCGGTGTTTATCACCAGCGCTATCCTGTTGCGGCGTCTTCGACAGCTATCCCTCCACCCCGCCTGATTTCAACCAGTTTAGGAAACTATCGGCTGGCGGGCCCGGGACTTTATTCCGCCACCCTGCCCGGCGTACCTGAATAACAGCATAAACTATCGGTTGTATGGCATCATTATCTCTTATTACGCTCATTCCTTAGTTATATGGTAGGTTATTAGTCAATTCTGATAAGCTGCAGCAGATTCAAGCAGGGTAAGTAGTATGCGACCAGCCGCCATCTCGGCCATTCTAGATCGTGAATACCTCAGTACCGAAGAGGGCCAGCACACCCCGGTCATGCTGTGGGGCCCACCCGGAGTGGGCAAGTCACAGCTGATCAACCAGGTGGGTGAACGCCACCAGGTTCCGGTCATCGATATCCGTCTCTCCCAGATGGAGCCAAGTGACTTGCGCGGCATTCCGTTCCGTAGCGGGGAACGGGTGGAGTGGGCGGAGCCTGCGATCCTGCCTCACCGGGACAGCCAGGGGGAACGGGGTATTCTGTTTCTGGACGAGATCACCTCGGCCCCTCCCAGCGTCTCCGCCGCCGCCTACCAGCTGATCCTGGATAGACGCCTTGGTGAGTACAGGGTACCCGACGGCTGGGCGATCTTTGCCGCCGGAAACCGGCAGGGGGACCGGGGTGTCACCTACACCATGCCGGCGCCACTGGCCAACCGGTTTACCCACTTCGAACTCGATACCCACCTCGACGACTGGGTTACCTGGGCTCACCAGAACGGGATCGATGAACGGGTAATAGCTTTCCTCCGTTTCCGTCCCGAGCGCCTGTTCGATTTCGACCCGGCGCACAACCCCGTCGCATTCCCCTCCCCACGATCCTGGGAGTTCGCACACCGGGCGTTGCAGAAGTTTGGCCAGTCGGCCTCGCTGCTAAGCGACACCCTGCAGGCCTGTGTCGGGCCAACCGCTGGAATCGAGCTGTCGGCCTTCGTCAACAACCTGGACCGGCTACCGGACATCGACGCGATACTGGCCGGAGAGGCAGTCAGCATTCCAAAGGAGATCGACCTGCAGTACGCGATAGCGTCGGCCCTGGTCGGCCGCGCGGTGAAGGCCAAGGGGAGCCCCGAAGAGGGGCGGATCTGCGGCCGAATCCTGCAGTTCGCAGAGCGCTTTCCACAGCGCGAGATGGGGATAATGCTGGTCTCCGACATGCACCGCAGCATCGGCCAGTCCCTGTTCGGAGTTGACGAATTCGCCCCCTGGGCCGAGTCGGTGGCGGACGTAATGCTGTACGACCTGTAGTCGCAGGATGCAGACACCATGCGGCAAGAGATGAGCGATATCGAGACCAAGCTGAGCGCCGCCCGCACCCGGCTGATCCTGGACAAGCCCTTCCTGGGCACCCTGGTGATGCATCTACCTCTGATCGATGCCGACCCGGGCTGGTGCAAGACCACCGCCACCGACGCACGCGCGCTCTATTACAACGCCGACTTCATCGACGCCCTGTCCCTGGAGCAGACCCAGTTCGTGCTCTCCCACGAGGCGCTGCACTGTGCCCTCTCCCATTTCGCCCGCCGTGCTCACCGGGACAAGTATCGCTGGGATATCGCCTGTGACCTGGCGATCAACCCGCTGCTGTTGGCCGAAGGGCTGGAGCCGTGTCCGGGAGCACTTCACCTGGTCGAGTTCGAGGGCATGACCGCGGAGGAGATCTACCCCTGCATCGACGAGAGTGATCAGATGAATACCCATGATCACCACATCTATGACCAGGCGGAGTCGGATGCGGGCGGATCCCCGGACGGTGGCGGCGCGCAACCCCCACAACAACAACCAGCCTCGCCCCGCCAGGAGCAGAACGGGTCATCGGAAAATCCGGTCCGGGGTGGCGCCGGACAACCACGGGCTCCCGACCCGGAGTCCCGTGAACAGCTCGCCGCCCAGTGGGCGCAGCGGTTGGCCGGCGCACACCAGCAGGCAATGCAGGCCGGCAAAATGGAGGGCGCACTGGGACGCATGATCGGCCACCTGCTGGAGCCACAGATCCCGTGGCGCGCACTGCTGGCACGTCACATGGTGGCCACCGCACGAGAGGACTACAACTGGGCCCGACCATCGCGACGGGAGGGTGATGCGATACTGCCCAGCCTGCGTAGCAACGAATTAAAACTGGTGGTGGCGATCGATACTAGCGGATCGATCAACGACCAGGAGATGCAGCAGTTTGTCTCCGAGCTTGACGCCCTCAAAGGACAGGTCAACGCTCGAATCACGCTGCTCGCCTGTGACAGCGAACTGGCCCAGGACGGTCCCTGGATATTCGAGCCCTGGGAGCCGCTGATCCTGCCGGGGGAGATCAAGGGCGGCGGTGGCACCGATTTCAACCCGGTATTCGACTGGCTGGAGCAGAACGACGGTCATCCTGATCTGCTGATCTATTTTACCGATGCCCAGGGCAGCTTCCCGGCCAGTGAACCGGCACTACCGGTCATCTGGCTGGTCAAGGGGCGTGCCGAAGTCCCCTGGGGCCAACGCATCCAGCTCAACTGAATTTACGGATACTGATGGACGTGGAACTGACCAGTGAAGATCACCTGCGGCTGAACGTGCTGGCTGTGAACGCCGAGGCCATTCGCATCAACGAGAACAG
>JAPHTA010000382.1 GCA_026196475.1 Sedimenticola sp. | reverse complement strand
TAGCCAATGCCTTGAAGGCCGGAAAGGGGGTCGGACAGGGCGGCGGGCTTGCCCCCGACGCGCCGAGAGGCTCAGATCACGCCCATGATCATCTCGCCCGGCCGCGGCTATGTCTTCGTCCACATCCCGTCACCTCACGTGGCGTGAACGTCGACGGCGAGTATGTCAACGAGTCCCGTGTTGCCGCGATCTACGACACCCCGAACCAGGCAAGCTGGCTGGTCTCCATGAAGGAGCTGGGGCAGATGTGGCAGGTACACTACGACGACATCGACAACCTGAAGATCACCAAGATGGATACCGCCAAGTACCTGCATGACGGTTTCTATGATCCCACCGGTCGTTACTTCCAGATCGCCGCCAACGCCTCTAACAAGATGGTGGTGGTCGATACAGAAACCGAGAAGCTGGAAGCCCTGATCGATGTCGACAAGCTGCCGCACCCGGGTCCGGGCGCCAACTGGAACGATCCGAAGTGTGGTCCGGTCGGCGGCACCACCCACCTGGGTGTAGGCAAGGTCACCGTCTGGGGTAATGACCCTGCCGGTCACAAGGATCAGGCATGGAAAGTCTGCTACGAAGTGGAAACCGATGGCGCAGGCCTGTTCATCCGTACCCACCCGAAGAGCGACTACTTCTGGGCTGACCAGACCAAGCATCCGGAGCCCGAGGTTCAGCAGTCTATCCAGGTCATCGACAAGAAGACCCGGGAGATCGTCAAGACCATCCGTCTGACCGACAAGCAGGGCTACGCCGCCGTTCATATCGAGTTCAATAACGACGGCAGCGAAGTCTGGACCTCTGTCTGGAACCGCAGCGACAGCAAGGAGCCCAATGGCGAGATCATCATCTTCGATGCCAAGACTCTCGAAGAGAAGGCTCGCGTAAAGGGTCTGTACGGACCTACCGGCAAGTTCAACGTCTACAACCGCACTCACCACGTAACCTGATCGCGGATGTAGTATGAGCTAGTCTAACAGCGGGTATGGAGACCTCTCCATACCCGCTTTCTTTTGACAAACATGACACTTCTCTTCTGTACCAGGGGAAACAAAAATGGCGGTTCAGGAATCAAAAAAATCGGGCTTGATGTCGCGCCGTATTATTCTAGGCACTACAATCGGCGGTGCCATTATCTTCTTCATCACCGGCATCATATTCTGGGGCGGCTTCAACACCGCCATGGAAGCCACCAACACCCTCGAATTCTGCGTCAGCTGTCACGAGATGGAGGAGAACGTCTACGAGGAGTACAAGCCGACCATTCACTACTCCAATCGTACCGGCGTCAGGGCAGCCTGCTCAGACTGTCATGTGCCCGACCCCTGGGTGCACAAGATGGTGCGTAAAATCAAGGCGAGTAACGAGGTCTTCCACAAGATCATGGGGACCGTGGACACGCCGGAGAAGTTCGACCAGCACCGCCTGACCATGGCCAAGCGGGTCTGGAAGACCATGAAGGAGACCGACTCCAGGGAGTGCCGGAACTGCCACAACTTCGAATCCATGAACCCCGAATTCCAGGCACCGCGGGCACGTAATCAGCATTTGAATGCGTTCGAGACCGGTCAGACCTGTATCGACTGCCACAAGGGTATCGCCCACAAGGGTGTTCGCCACCTGCTGACCGACGAGGAGCTGGAGAAGCTGGAGGCACCCAACCCCGATTTCGTCCGTCCGATCCCCGAGATGTTTGCCGAGGGCTTGAAGCGGGTCGAAGCAAAGGAAGCTGAACTGGCCGCCCAGGAGAAGGCGGAGAAAGAGAAGGAGCGCGAAGCAAAAATCGCGGCCAAGAAAGCTGAACAGGCACGTATCGAGGCGGCCGTCGCAGCCGCACTGGCCAACCAGTCTGCGGCAGCAACCGGCGCGGCACCTGCCGCCGCTGGTATGGGCATCGACTGGGGCGACGTGCCGGCCAGGGAGATCACCCTCTTCTATCCCGGCCAGACCTCTATCGAGTGGGCACTGAATGGCCGTGATCACGGCGGTGCCCGTCCTTTCGAGAAAGGCGGCGACCGCTGCGTCACCTGTCACGACAAGGAGACCGCCGACATGGGGCAGAAGATGGTCACCGGCGAGAAGGCCGAGACCACCCCGATCCCCGGCAAGCGCGGCAGCATCCCGGTCAACGTCCAGGCGGCTCACGACGGGAACAACCTCTACATGCGGTTTGAGTGGGAGGCCAGCGAGCACGCACCGGTGCCATTTGCCGAGGGCGGCAAGATGGACCCCGAAAACCCGATGAAACTGGCCATGATGCTCTCCACCAATGACGTGGAGTACGCGGGCGAGGCCGGATGCTGGCAGACCTGTCACCACGATGCCGCCAGCATGCCCGACTCTCCGGAGGCAGCTGCAGACAGCGATGCGGCAAAGCGGCTGGATCTCCAGCATGGTGTTACCAAGTACCTGAAGGAGAGCCGCAGTAGCATCGAAGTCAAGGGCCGGCGCGGCAAGGCCCGGGGTGGCTGGGACAATCTGAAGAGCGACGACGAGATCCAGGCGGCCCTGCAGGCCAACCAGTTCATGGACCTGTTGCGCTACAAGTCCGGCAAGGGTGAAACCGAGGACGGCTACATCCTTGAGCAGCGTTACATGAAGGGTGGACAGGGCTTCGAGGTGGACGCCCGCCAGGAGGGCAGCAACTGGATCGTAGAGATCAAGCGCCCCCTGAAGTCTGACAAGGCTGGCGATGTATCCATAGAGAGCGGACAGCTCTACAACTTCGGCTTCGCCATTCATGACGACTTCAGCAACGCCCGCTTCCACCACGTCAGTCTCGGCTACAAGCTGGGCCTGGATAGCGAGGAGGCCGAGGTCAACGTTGTAAAACGGGAGGCTGCCAGCGCTCCGGCCGCGGCGGCTGCCGCTCCCGCCGCAGCGGCGGGTTCGGGCAGCAGCATTAACGTGGACTGGAGTAAGGCGGGAAGCCGGGAGATCACCCTCCTCTACCCCGGTCAGACCTCCATCGAGTGGGTGCTGAACGGCCGTGATCACGGCGGTGCCCGTCCTTTCGAGAAAGGCGGTGACCGCTGCGTCACCTGTCACGACAAGGAGGCTGCCGACATGGGTCAGAAGATGGTCACCGGCGAGAAGGCCGAGACCACCCCGATCCCGGGTAAGCGTGGCAGCATCCCGGTTACCGTTGAGTCGACCTACGACGATGAGAATCTCTACCTGCGCTTTACCTGGCCGGAAACCGAGCATGCACCCGTTCCCTTCGTGGACGGAGGTAAAATGGATCCGGAAAACCCGATGAAGCTGGCCATAATGTTCTCCACCAGCGATGTGGAATACGCCGGTGAAGCAGGCTGCTGGCAAACCTGCCACCACGACGCCGCCAGCATGCCGGATTCACCGGAAGCGGAGGCTGCCGCCGGCAGCGAGGCAGCCAAAGTGCTGGACCTGAAGCAGGGTGTTACCAAGTACCTGAAAGAGAGCCGCAGCAAGATAGAGGTCAAGGGCCGGCGCGGGAAGGCACGGGGAGGCTGGGACCAGCTGAAGAGCCCGGAAGAGATCCAGGCCGCGATGCAGTCCAACCAGTTCATGGACCTGCTGCGTTTCAAATCAGGAAAGGGTGAAACCGAAGACGGCTACATCCTGGAGCAGCGCCACATGGCGGGCGGCCAGGGATTCGAGGTAAATGCTGGAAAGGAGGCAGGCAACTGGGTGGTCACTCTCAAGCGCAAGCTGGTATCTGAAAAGGCCGGAGACATTAACTTTGACACATCCAAGGTCTACAATTTCGGGTTCGCAATCCACGACGACTTCAGCAGCGCCCGCTTCCACCACGTAAGTCTCGGTTATCACCTGGGCTTCGACAAGGGTGGTGAAGAGGTGGAGGTCAACGCCATAAAACAGTAAATAGCGGCATTTAAAGCACAACAATCGATAAATGCAGTCCACTTCAACGCGCTACCCGAACGGGTAGCGCGTTTTTTATCTCCCTCTGGTGGAGAATATAAACACAATTTCCTCAAGGTAGTGGATGCTTCAACCCGGAACCGGTTCTGTTCTAGTATTCAATGGACACACCACTGGCCAGAGCATGCTCTGGAAGGAGACAAGCAATATGCGACTCACCAACCAATTGGCCGGAACGGCGCTGGTTCTACCCGTCCTGCTCCTGCTGCTTTCGCTGGCAGCACCGGCCCTGGCCGGCGGTAACGCCACGGCCCAGGCCCAGGTCGAAATCCGCGATTTCAAGTTCATTCCCCGGGAAATTACGATCAAGGCCGGCACCACCGTGCGCTGGACAAACAATGAGAAAAGGCAATACCACAGCGTTTGGTTCGAACAGGCGGGTGATCCGGAAGCCCCCTATTTCTTCCCCGGCGAATCGGTTGAACGCACCTTTGACAAACCCGGAGTGTACCCCTACCGTTGCGGCCCCCATCCCGAAATGACCGGCGTGATAACGGTTGAGTAAACTCTCACGCGGCCAGGGTTCACCCCCTATTCCGCATGGCCGAAAGGGGCATGCCACCCGGACGCTAAGTTATTGAATTTCCGCACTTTGACATTTGACGGAGGTCAATGCCAGGAAGGAGTGACTCCTGCTACATTGCCTACTGACCGGTAGACGGCAGCGCGGCAGGAACAAGACCGCATCACGCCGCTCACCACCCAGTTAAGAATACCGCCGAGGGCTGTTGATGCGAAGCATTGTCGCCGCCATATCCACACTGCTGCTGGCCGGGGCCGTACAGGCCACCTCCCCGCTCCCGGCCGAGCGCCAGGCAGAGCTCCTCTACCTGCTCAAACATGACTGCGGCTCCTGTCATGGCATGCGACTCGAAGGCGGTCTCGGGCCGGCCCTGACCGCGGAGAGACTGGCTCCATACGGGATCGATTTCCTGGCCCTGACCATTGTTCAGGGCCGTCCCGGAACTCCCATGCCACCGTGGCGCCCCTTCCTGACCGAGCAGGAAGCCCGCTGGCTGGCCAGACAACTGAAACAGGGTATCAACCAATGAAACTGATGCGTTACCTGCTCACCGCACTGTTGTTTTACGCCGGACAGGTGTCGGCCGACTGCCTGACCCGCGGCACCGGCGACATGGGCATCATCATCGAACGGGCCGCTGGCCGGGTACAGGTGGTCGATCGCAGCACTCACCAGTCGCTGTTCCGGGTCGAGGGATTCGGCGACCTGTCCCACGCCTCCGCCGTCTATTCACCGGACGAGCGCTACGCCTACATATTCGGCCGGGACGGGGGGCTCAGCCGGCTGGACATCCTCTGCGGCGAGATCACCCACCGCATTATCCAGGGCGGCAATAGTATCGGCGGGGCGATCTCCCAGGATGGCCGGCTGATCGCCGTCTCCAACTACGAGCCGGGTGGCGTGAAGATTTTCAATGCCAGTGACCTGAGCCTGGTGGCCAACATTGAATCAACACCGGTAAACAGTGAAAAGCGGGCCAAGACGGTTGGCCTCGTGGACGCCCCGGACCAGCGCTTCGTGTTCAGTCTCTACGACACCGGCGAGACCTGGATCGTGGATATGAGCAATGTCGAAAAGCCCCAGGTGACCCGATTCAAGGATATAGGCAAACTGCCTTACGACGGCCTGATCACCCGTGACGGTCGCTACTACATTGCCGGGCTGTTCGGCCAGGACGGACTCGCCATGCTCGACCTGTGGCACCCGGAGCAGGGTCCACGCCTGATCCTGGAGGATTACGGCAAGGGCGAACAGAAACTCCCGGTCTACAAGATGCCGCACCTGGAGGGATGGGCCATGGCCGGTAACCGGGCCTTCCTGCCCGGCGTCGGCCGCCACCATGTGATGGTGGTGGAACGTGACTCCTGGAGCCCGGTTGCAAAGATCCCGGTGCATGGGCAGCCGGTATTTGTCATGGCCCGTCCCGACGGTCGCCAGGTCTGGGTCAACTTTGCCTTCCCGGACAACGACACCATCCAGGTGATCGACACCGAAACACTCAAGGTGGTCAAGACCCTGAAGCCCGGAAAGGGTGCACTGCACATGGAGTTCGCCCCGCGCGGCAACGAGGTCTGGATCTCGATCCGCGACAAGGACCAGGTGCAGGTGTACGATACCCGTAGCTTCGAGCTGCGCCACACCCTGCCGGCGGACAAACCCAGCGGTATCTTCTTTACTTCACGGGCCCACACCACAGGACTTTGAGATGGCGATACCTGCACCCTACATGAAACAGGCACTCTCGCGCTCCCGACCGGAGACGAGCCCCGGGGACAGAATCACCTTGAACGATCTGGAAAAGCAGCTTCTGAACGAATACCAGAAGGGGCTCCCCCTGACCCCCACCCCGTTTGCCGATATCGCGGAGAAGCTGGGCACCAGCGAAGCCCTGGTCCTGAAGATACTCAATCGCCTGCAGGGGCTGGGGGTGATCAGCCGGGTAGGTCCGGTATTCAAGCCTAAACGGGTCGGCACCAGCACCCTGGCGGCGATGGCGGTCCCTGCGGACCGCCTGGCGGCGGTAGCAGCACAGATCAGCGCCTACCCGGAGGTCAACCACAACTACGAGCGGGAAGACCGCTACAACCTCTGGTTCGTGGTGACTGCGCCGGACCAGGCGCGGCTGGACGCCGTCCTGACCGAAATGGAGCAGCAGACCGGCTATTCGATCCTCAACCTGCCGCTGGTGAAACAGTTCCATATCGACCTGGGATTCCCGCTATGGTGCTGAATGACCAGGACTACCAACTGATCGCCGAGATCCAGGGCGGCCTGCCGCTGTGCAGCCACCCCTACGCCGAGATCGGCCAGCGCATCGGGCTCGACGAGGCAACGGTCATCGAACGGATCCAGGCAATGGTGGACAGCGGCGTGATCAAGCGCCTCGGCATCGTGGTCCGGCACCACGAGCTGGGGTACACCGCCAATGCCATGGTGGTGTGGGACGTCCCGGACCAGCGACTTGACGAGGTAGGCGAAAAACTGGGCTCCCTGGACTGTATTACCCTCTGTTACCAGCGTCCCCGGCGCCTGCCCGACTGGCCCTACAACCTGTTCTGCATGATACACGGTCAGGAGCGGGGGAAGGTGCTGGGCTATATCGACCAGCTGGTCAGCAGCCAGGGGCTGGATGACATACCGCACAAGGTGCTGTTCAGCGGCAGACGATTCAAACAGCGTGGAGCACGATACCAGTGACTGAAGCACTGGATGCCATAGACCGCGCAATCCTGAATCGCTATCAGGGCGATTTTCCTATCTGTTCACGCCCCTACCAGGAGGCTGCCCAGACACTCGGGATCTCCGAGGAGGAGCTGATCAAGCGACTGCAGCGGATGCTGGAGAATCGGCAGCTATCACGTTTTGGCCCCATGTACCACGCAGAACGGCTGGGCGGAGGCCTGAGCCTGTGCGCCATGCGGATACCGGAAGCGCAGTTTGACAAGGTCGCCGACCAGGTGAACGCCTTTCCCGAGGTAGCGCACAACTACGCCAGGGACCACCGCTTCAACATGTGGTTCGTACTGGCAACAGAGACACCGGAAAGAATCGACTCGGTGCTGCAGGAGATTGAACAGCAGACCGGATTCCCAGTCTACAATATGCCGAAGAAAAAGGAGTTCTTCATCGGCCTGAAATTCGAGGTATAGCCGGGTCCCTGATATCCTGGGCGACCCCTCGTCATACCCACGATCAAGTGGAAAAATGCGCACGGTTCCTGAATGAGTGATTCTGACAGCACAACCCTGGACCAGCTGGATCGCAAGATCATCCTCGCCACCCAGTCCGGCCTGCCCCTGGTCGCCAGCCCCTACCAGGCCATCGCCGAGGCGGTGGATAGCTCCGAGAAGGAGGTAATGAGGCGCATGCAGCGGATGCTGGAGAGCGGCGTCATCCGTCGCATCGGCGCAGTGCCCAACCACTACAGCCTCGGTTATCGCGGCAACGGCATGACCGTGTGGGATATTCCCGACGAGAAGGTGGAGAGTTGCGGCGAGATGATCGGCAGCCTCAGTTTCGTCAGCCACGCCTACGAGCGCCCCCGACACCAGCCGGAGTGGAACTACAACCTGTTCGCCATGGTGCATGGCAAGGACCGGGACGAGGTGGCACACAAGGTGGCTCTGATTGCCGACCTGCTGGGCGAGGACAATCGGGGCCACGAAATTCTCTACAGCTCCCGCATACTCAAGAAGACGGGCTTGCGCCTGGCTTCCGACAAATAGCACACAGGTAAATCATGTTTCGCATCTCACAGTTCATGCAAGAGGTCCTGGACCCCAAACCACTTGGCCCCAAGCGGAATCCACCCGGGCCGGTGGTGATCTGGAACCTGATCCGGCGCTGCAATCTCACCTGCAAGCACTGCTACGCGATCTCGGCGGACAAGGATTTTCCCAACGAGCTGGACACCCGGCAAGTGTTCGAGGTGATGGATGACCTGAAACAGTTTCGGGTTCCGGTACTGATCCTCTCCGGCGGCGAACCCCTGATGCGGCCCGATATCTTCGAGATCGCCCACCGGGCCAAGGCGATGGGTTTCTACACCGCCCTCTCCACCAACGGCACCCTGATCGACGAAAAGAACATCGACCGGATCGCCGAGGTCGGTTTTGACTACCTCGGCATCAGTATCGACGGTGTCGAGGCGACCCATGACAAGTTCCGGCGCAAGGAGGGCTCCTACCAGGCCTCGATGCATGGACTGCGCCTCTGTCGCGACCGCGACATCAAGGTGGGCCTGCGCTTCACCATGACCCAGGACAACGCCCAGGAGCTGCCCCAGCTGATCGACCTTATGGAGCAGGAGCGGATCGACAAGTTCTACTTCTCCCATCTCAACTATGCCGGCCGCGGTAACAAGAACCGGGAGACCGACGTCTTTCTGCAGACCACGCGCTGGGCCATGGAGTACCTGTTCGAACGGGCCCTGGCCGACATACGCGCAGGCAGGCAGACCGAGTTTGTCACCGGCAACAACGATGCCGACGGCGTGTACCTGCTGCACTGGGTTCAGAAGCACTTCCCGGAGCAGGCGGAACACATCCGGGCCAAGCTGGCGCAGTGGGGCGGCAACAGCTCCGGGGTCAACATCTCCAACATCGACAACCAGGGTAACGTGCACCCGGACACCATGTGGTGGCACTACAACCTGGGCAACGTCAAGGAGCGGCCCTTCTCCGAGATCTGGCAGGACACCTCTGACCCGATCATGGCCGGCCTCAAGGCCTCGCCACGGCAGGTCGGCGGGCGCTGCGGCCAGTGCGCCTACTTCGATATCTGCGGCGGCAACACCCGGGTGCGTGCCCTGCAACTGACCAACGACCCCTGGGCGGAGGATCCCGCCTGTTACCTCACCGACCGGGAGATCGGCCTGGTTCAGCCGAAAGTCGCCGAAAAATGAGAAGAAGTTTCCGCAACCTCGGCAGGCCTATGCTCCTGCTGGCAACCCTCTGTATAACAACCACAACAGCACAGGCAGAGTCCGATACAGAGGCGCTCTACAAGCAGCACTGCGCAGAGTGCCACGGTGCCGACCGGCTCGGCCTGATGGGCCCGGCCCTGCTGCCACAGAACCTGAAGCGGCTGCGCAAGAAAAACGCCATCCAGGTGGTCAGCGACGGCCGGCCGGCGACCCAGATGCCGGCCTTCAGGGAAATGTTGCAGCGGCAGCAGATAGAGGCCCTGGTCGAGATGGTCTACACCCCGCTGGAGCACGTACCTGAGTGGGGCATGGCCCAGATCAAGGCCAGCCAGCTGGTCTACCACCCACCCGGTTCACTGCCCGACAAACCGAAGTTCGAGGCGGATATCGAGAACCTGTTCATGGTGGTGGAACTGGGAGACCACCACGCCACCCTGCTCAACGGCGACACCTTCGAACCGATCCACCGCCTGGCCACCCGCTTTGCCCTGCACGGTGGACCGAAGTGGGCCGACGGTGGCCGCTACATCTACTTCGCTTCCCGGGATGGCTGGATCAGCAAGTTCGACGTATTCAACCTGACCTACGTCGCGGAAGTGCGGGCCGGCATCAACACCCGCAACCTGGCCGTCTCACATGATGGCCGTTACGTGATCGTTGCCAACTACCTGCCCCATACCCTGACCGTGCTGGATGCCCGGGACCTGTCGCCGATCAAGGTGATCGAGGCACAGGACGCCGAGGGTAACAGCTCCCGCGTCAGCGCCGTCTACACCGCCGACCCGCGGCAGAGCTTTGTCGCCGCCATGAAGGACATTCCCGAAGTTTGGGAGATCAGTTACATGGATGAACCCCCGGTCGGCTTCTCCGGCTGGGTGCACGATTACAACGAGGAGTCCGGTGACGCACATAAGGAGGAGCCCTTCGCAGTACGCCGAATCCAGGTCAAGGACTACCTGGACGACTTCTTCCTGACCCAGAAATATGACCAGATCATCGGCACCACCCGCAACGGCGAGGGGCAGGTGGTGGACCTCGACCTGAAGCGGGCGGTAGCCAACGTCGCCCTGCCCGGCATGCCCCACCTCAGCTCCGGGATCACCTGGAAACGCAACGGCCGCACCGTGCTCGCCACGCCCAACATCAAGCAGGGCGAAGTGACCATCATCGATACCGGCAACTGGAAGGTGATCAAGGAGATAAAGACCCAGGGCCCCGGCTTCTTCATGCGCAGCCACGAACAGAGCCCCTACGCCTGGGTGGATGTCTTCTTCGGCCCCAACCGGGACCTGATGCACGTGATCGACAAGCAGAGCCTGGAGATCGTCAAGACCCTGAAACCGGCGCCCGGCAAGACCTCGGCCCACGTAGAGTTCACCCGGGACGGACGTTACGCCCTGGTCAGCATATGGGATGACGACGGCGCCCTGGTGATCTACGATGCAAACACGCTGGAGGAGGTCAAGCGGCTGCCAATGAAAAAGCCCTCCGGCAAGTATAACGTGCACAACAAGCTGACCCGCTCCTCCGGCACCAGCCACTGAGTGGAGTGAGAAGAGAGCATGAGCGACAACCAGGTCAACTGCCTCTACTGCGGCAAGAAGATCGATCACGACATCGCCAACTGCCCGCACTGCGGGGCCGTGTCCCATTTCCAGGATCGGGGTTACCGGGCGGGCGCCCGCTTGCGCTTCATCCTGTTTTGCCTCGGAGTCGCCATCTTCAGCATCTTCTTCGCTTTGTGGCTACCCCGCTGATGATGTTCCACCCGTAAGGAGTCTCCCATGCACCCGATTGTCCGCCCCGCCCTGCTCCCGCTCCTGCTGTTCGCCGCTACCGCCTGGAGCGATGGTCCGGCCAGCTACCCGCTGGTCGCGGTGGAAGACGGAGACACCATCACGATACGGGTCGGCCAGGAGGTGAAACGGCTGCAACTCGCAGGTATCGACGCACCCGAAGATGTACAGAACCCCAAGCTGTCGAAAGATCTGGAGCGCACCGGACTGCCGGCAGACACCCTGCTGAAACTGGGCCGCGCGGCCAGCGATCACCTGAGAAGCCTGGTCGCCCCGAACGACCCGGTAAGTATTACCGGCGACCTATCCACCAGTGACCGCTACGGCAGGATTCCGGTGCAGGCCCATGTGGCCGGCCGCTCTCTCAACGCCGCCATGGTCGCCGACGGCTACGCCGTGGTTCTGGGCCGGGGACCTGTCGCCGGGGCCGAAGTCCAGAAACTGCAGACACTCCAGCAGGATGCCAGGGACCAGCGACGCGGACTCTGGGGAGAGCAGCGCGAAGCTGCCCTCAGCTGGAGCGGACAAGGCCCCGCCAACTGAAGGGTTTCAGCGTAACAGCCGCTCCCGCATGTCGTAGGGCGCCCGGTGAATGGCGTGGCAACGGGCACAGGCGTAGACCGCCGCACTACCCAGCGAGCGGCCGGCCAGCTTTTGATCCCCCTGCTTCAACCCCTGCTCCAGCCCGGCCAGGGCCTCCCGGGTCAGCTCACCGAGAATCCGCGATTCCGGCGGCGCGTCCCTGTGACACTCTCCGCAGCTCGACGCCAGCTGGTCGAGCCGCCGGTTCAACTGTGCCAGCGCCACCAGCCCCGCCTCGTGACGGGCATCGTCTGACGCGATCTTGATCCGGTTGACCAGGGCGGAGAGCTCCTGCATCACCTCGGGGTAATCCCGTGCCGGCTCGCCGGAGCCCCCCTGAACCCTGATTTTGCCGAAATCCGGGGTCCGGTAGATCATGGCCGTGGTGGCTCGAAACTCCCGGTGACAGGAGCTGCAACTTCGCCCGATCGTCTTCAGCGCCGCCGCAACCCGCTCCGGGTCACCCTGGTCGACTGCGTCCTGCAGCTGCTGCAGGCCCTCGTAGTCCAGTTCGTCGCGCCACTCAGGCACCATCTCGGCGATCTTCCGGTAGTGCGCGACAAATCGCGCGCCCCACTTCTGCAGCAGATCCCTGTCACCGGAGGCCGCATACTCCGCCACCGCCTGCATCTCCCGACGCAGGGCAAACATGGTGTGCAGCCACACCTGACGCTCATTCTTCGGCTTGTACCACTCGCCAATGCTGGCCGGCGGCAACGGCAGCCAGCGCTCTTCCGCGCTGCCGACGGCAGGCAGGGCAAACCCGAACAGGAGTATCCAGAACAGCAGTTTTTTCTTCATTGTGCACCCATGCAGACTGACATCTTCAATCCTGCCAACTATACCCGAAACCGCCCCGATGGCCGCCCGGAACGTTCGATTTTCTCCTTCACCGGGGATCTTCCGGAAGGTATTACCCTACAAAAACAGTCAAGCTTTCTTCCTACTTGATTAAGGTCAATGCCCCACCATGCCGCTTTGTTTTTTAATCGGCCTGCTTATTCGCACCGCATAGGAGTTACCCTAATGGCCCAGGCCTTCACAAAAACCATGGCGCGGAACATCTTTTATGGTGGCACTGCGTTTTTCTTCCTCCTTTTCCTGGCGCTGACCTTTGATTC
>JAPHTA010000367.1 GCA_026196475.1 Sedimenticola sp. | reverse complement strand
CCGCACTGGGCGACCCTTTTCTTGTTGGGTAGCGGGGGCAGGATGAGCTCGCTCCGCTCGTGCTGCGCGCCTGCGGCGCTTGTCGAACCTGCCTGTTTGGATGTCGTAGGTTCGAATGCGCCTCTTTCAGACACGAAAAAGGGCCGCACTGGGCGACCCTTTTCTTGTTTGGTAGCGGGGGCAGGATTCGAACCTACGACCTTCGGGTTATGAGCCCGACGAGCTGCCAGACTGCTCCACCCCGCATCTGGAGGCGAGAATAATACGCACATAGAATCGGTTTGACAACCTTTCCTCGAATCTTTTTTTCTACCGCACCCAGATCCCTGGAAAACGCCTTGGGGAGCAACAATAACGGCGTCCCTCGAGAACAAAAAACCCCGCCATCGGGGCGGGGCTTTTACTCTGGAAGTGGGCAGCAGTGCCCTGATCTGATATCAGGTCAACGCAGCCGCGCAGAGGGAGAGCAGGCCGGCCGGGAACATACCGAGCAACAGTATTGAAAGCCCGTTCACCGAGAGGGCTACCTGGGTATCCAGCCCGGCGCTCAACGGGGTATCGTCCACCGGCTTGTCGAAATACATCAGCTTTACGATACGCAGGTAGTAGAAAGCGCCGATGATGGAGAAGAAGACACCCACCAGTGCCAGCCAGGTCATGTCGATACTGACAACCGCCTCCAGCACAAACATCTTGGCGAAGAAACCGACAGTCGGCGGAACGCCTGCCATGGAGAACATGACCAGCAGCATCATGCCGGCAAACCAGGGGCTGCGTTCATTCAGCCCCTTGTAGTCATCCAGGTTCTCGGCCTCGAAGCCCTTGCGGCTGAGCAGCATAACGATACCAAATGCTCCCAAGGCCATTAGCGCGTAAACAATACTGTAGAACATGGCTGCGGTGTAGCCCTTGGTGGTACCGGCCAGGATACCGATCAGGATGAAACCGACATGGGAAATGGTCGAGTAGGCGAGCATACGCTTGATGTTACCCTGGGCGATGGCGAATACATTACCCAGACCCATGGAGAGTATGGCCAGGATCACCAGCATGTACTGCCAGTCACCGTGCAATCCACCAAGGCCGTCAACCAGCATGCGCATGGCCAGGGCGAACGCGGCAATCTTCGGGGTGCTGCCAAGGAAGGTAACCACCGCGGTCGGCGCACCCTGGTAGACATCGGGTACCCACATGTGGAAAGGGACAGCGCCAAATTTGAATGCGAGCCCGATAACCACAAATACAAGCCCGAATACCAGGACGATCTTGTTCACGTCCGGGTTGGCCAGCCCTTCGGCCACCGACTGGAAACCTATCGAGCCAGTGGCACCGTATATCATGGAGATACCGTACAGGAGCATGCCAGAGGCCAGGGCACCAAGGACGAAGTATTTCATTGCCGCTTCCGAGCCATCCGCCGAGTCCCGGTTAAAGGCGACCAGCGCATACATGGAGAGCGCCAGCAACTCCAGCCCGAGGTAAACGGTGAGGAAACTGTTGGCCGAAACCATCACCATCATGCCGAGAACAGCGAAGAGGCCGAGAACGTAGTACTCACCCTTGAACAGCTCACGGTCGCGCAGGTAATCCTTGGCGTAGAGGAAGGCACCGGCGCTGATGATATAGATTGCGATCTTAAGCAGATCACTCATGCCGTCACGTACCACGCTGCCGTCAAAGGCAAGCACCGTTTCCGCCGGCGCTGAAAGCAAGGTGACGATGACCGCCAGCAGGAGGCTGATCTGGGTCATCCCGTAGCTGATTACCCGCTGCTCATCCTTCAGAAAAAGATCCACCACCAGGATCACACAGGCAGCGGTCAGGATGAAGATCTCCGGGAGTACCGTTATCAGGCTGGATGTATCAAATTCAAATTGCATCGAATCTCACCAATTCCTTCACAATGGCCGGTTAGGGTATTTTTGTCACAGCAATATGCTTCAGCAGGTTCGCCACCGAGGCATCCATCACCTCGACCAGCGGAGCCGGCCAGAGACCGAGAACAAGCACAGCAACAGCCAGCGAGCCCAGCACCAGGAACTCACGAGCGGAGATATCATTCAGGGCGGCCACCTTGTCATTGCCCACCGCCCCGAAGACGACCCGCTTGACCATCCACAGGGTGTAGGCGGCGCCGATAATCAGGGTGGTGGCGGCCAGGACCGCGAACCAGAAGTCGGCCCGGAAACTGGCCAGTATCACCATGAATTCGCCGACGAAGCCGGAAGTACCGGGAAGTCCCGCATTGGCCATGGCGAAAAAAACCATGAAACCGGCGAAGATCGGCATGGTGTGCACCACGCCACCGTAGTCGGCGATTTCACGGCTGTGAATCCGGTCGTACAGGACACCGACACAGAGGAACATGGCGGCAGAGATAAAGCCGTGCGAGACCATCTGCACCATGCCGCCCTCCATGCCGAGCATTGCTCCACCGCTGGCGTCGCTGTTGCCGGCGATCATGAATACGATGAAGAAGCCCAGCGTTACAAAGCCCATGTGTGCAATCGATGAGTAGGCGATCAGCTTTTTCATATCCTGCTGAACCAGGGCCACGAAGCCGATATAGACCACCGCGATCAGGGACATGGCGATGATCAGCCAGTCAAGATGGCTGCTGGCATCCGGCGTGATCGGCAGGCTGAAGCGAAGGAATCCGTATCCTCCGATCTTGAGCATGATCGCCGCCAGGATCACCGAGCCGCCGGTGGGGGCTTCCACGTGGGCATCCGGCAACCAGGTGTGCACCGGCCACATCGGTACCTTCACCGCGAACGCCATCAGGAAGGCGATGAAGATCAGGATCTGCACGTCCAGCCCCATCTTCAGGTCATGGAACGCCAGGATGTCGAAACTGTCTGCCTGGAAATACATGTAGATCAGGGCGACCAGCATGAACACCGAGCCGAAAAAGGTATAGAGAAAGAACTTGATGGTGGCGTAGACCCGGTTTGGCCCGCCCCAGACACCGATGATCAGGAACATCGGTATCAGCATCGCCTCCCAGAAGACGTAGAACAGCATCGCATCCAGTGCCGAGAACACGCCGACCATAACCCCCTCCATGATCAGGAAGGCGGCCATGTAGTGCGACGGCTTGTACTGGATCACTTCCCAGCCGGCAATGATCACGAAAATCGTGATAAAGGTGGTGAGAATGATCAGGGGCATGGAGATGCCGTCAACGCCCAGGTAATACTCGATCTTGAACAGCTCGATCCAGCTGGCCCGTTCGACAAACTGCATACCGGCGGTACCGGAATCGAAGCCCGAGTAGAGCGGCAGGCTCACCAGGAAGGTGAGGATCGCGATGGTGAGCGCCGTCCAGCGGGTGGCATTGGCTG
>JAPHTA010000080.1 GCA_026196475.1 Sedimenticola sp. | reverse complement strand
GCCTGCTGCAGCAGGGCCAAAGCCCGTTTCCGGAACGCATCCGGCAGCTGCACGCCGCCCACCCGAACCTGGTCTTCGCGGCCTGCGGCAACACTCTGGAACGGCTGGTAAAACGCTACGGGAAACCGATAGACATTCTGCCGGAAGCGGTCATCATCCGCTCCGGTGTCTCCAGTATCAGCAGGCGCCAGCAGACCGGCTGGGCCTATATAAAGGTCTGATCCAAGCAGACCGTAACCCCGTGCCGAAACGGTCGCAGCAATAGAACCGGAAGGCAAAGAGATAACCAAGAGAGAGGATGAAACATGAAATCACCATACAAGAGTACGCTCGCCCTGATGCTGTTTTTCGGCCTGCTGTTCGGTGCCGCCATGAGCGCCCTGGCGGGTGCTACGAACAAGATCGTGATCCAGGTCAGCACCGATGATCCGCGCACCCAGACCATCGCCATGAACAACGCGGTCAACCTGCAAAAGGCGCTGGGAATGGACAACGTGCAGATCGAGATCGTGGCCTACGGTCCCGGCCTCGGCATGCTGACCAGCAAATCCAAGCAGAGCGGCCGGGTCAGCAGCCTGGCGATGCAGGAGATCCGCTTCAGCGCCTGCGGCAATACCATGAAGAAGATCGAGAAGAAGAGCGGCAAGCTGCCCGAGCTGGCCGAGGGTGTACAGGTTGTGGAAGCCGGGGTACTGCGCATCATGGAACTGCAGCAGCAGGGCTACGCCTACGTAAGGCCCTGATCGGGCCAACCCGGGCCCCGGTCTCCACCCGCCACCACGGCGAGGGGGGCCGGGAGACAGTACTTCATTTCACCACCCGTTTCCGCTCCGTCTCGACAGCCATCGACAACAGGAACGGATCTTCCGCCTGGCGCTGCTTGAACCGGGCCTTGTCGACCAGGCCCAGCCAGCGCTCTCGCACCAGCAACTGGCCTACCGACGCCCCCAGGGAGGATCCCGGCCCAAGCAGAATCAGCCGATCCGGGGCAAACTCCTTGATCGCCACATTGATCGCCGATGAAAAACTGAAAGGTGCCACCACCTGCTCTCCCAGGGTGTAGTCCCGGAGCTCCCCGGTATCGGTGGCCAGGGGCTGCCAGACATGACCCCGGCCGTCGATCAGTGGCAGGCCGGGTCGCTGGAACAGGCCCTGGGGAAACAGCTCCCGGGCGCGGGAGGAGACCGGGGCCAGTAGCGGTGTGTGGAAGGCGGCGTGTCGGGCCAGTAACGCGGGGTAACGCCCCTGGCTCGGCGGCAGTCGGCGTTTCAGTTCATCCAGGGCCTGGTCGTTCCCTCCAATCACCCGCATGCCACCCAGGTCTATCGACGGATAGGCAGCACACCCCGGCAGCCGGTTGACCTGCTCCAGCTGCTGCTGCAGCAGCATCTCCACCTCCGGCAGCGGTTGCCACGCCTCGTCTACCACCGGGTAGAGCAGCTGGCCACCGATCAGACCCTCGCGCATCATGCCACCCATGCCGTCTACCAGGGCTATCGCAGCGTCTGGATCCAGCGCCCCGGCTGCAGCCAGGGCCAGGTACCAGCCCATCGAGTTGCCGGTTACCGCCACCACCTCGAAGCGCTTCCGGTCTATCCTGGCGTAGTCGGCCAGGGCACAGGCATGGATCAGGGCCGATGCGTGCTCACCCGCTGCATGCCGGTCGCCCCGGTACTCAGGCATGCGATCGAGCTCACTCACCGTCGGCTCTCCCCGGCTGCGCCGGTAGTCATCCACGAGGGCAACCAGATCACTGCCTGCATGATGGCGCTGCAGGTAACCAATCGCCTGCGGATCGTAGCTGCCGCGTCCCGGGCAGATCACCACGGCGGTCTGTTTCACGGCACATCCTCGTTGATCAGGCTGAGGGCCGCGTCGATGATCTGCTGCCGGTCCGGCAGTACCAGGTGGGCCGCGTCCGCGAGCGGAATGAAGCTGTCCTCGGCAGTAACCCGAACCACCACGTGTGGTGCGGCACCCCGTTCGTGCAGCAGGGTGACCAGCGCCTCGCTGATGGAGCCGGCGCGTCGGCACTCGTCCACGATCAAGACCCGGCGACACGGGGCCACCGCCTCGATAAGGGCCGCCTCGTCCAGCGGCGCCAACCAGCGCAGATCGATCAGGCGCGGGTTCAGGCCGTGCCCCTTGCTTAGCTCATGCGCCGCCTGGCGCGACAGGTAGTAGCCGTTGCCGTAACTGATAATGCACAGATCGGTCCCGTCACCGTAACAGCCGAACTCACCCGGCGCGATGGGAATGCCCTCGCCCGGCCCCTGGTAGATCGACGTCCACAGGTCGTCTCCCGGCTGGAGCAGATCCCGGGTCATGTACAGCGCTATGGGCTCGATAAAGACCACCACCCGCCTCTGTTCGTAGGCCAGGGCGACGCAGCTGCGTAACATCTGCACCGCGTCAGCCCCGTTGGAGGGGCAGGCGATCACCAGGCCGGGTATATCCCGGAACACTGCCAGGGAGTTGTCGTTGTGGAAGTGGCCACCAAACCCTTTCTGGTAGGCCAGGCCGGCGATCCGGATCACCATCGGGTTGCTGAACTGGCCGTTGGAAAAGAAAGAGAGAGTGGCCGCCTCGCCACGAATCTGGTCCTCCGCATTGTGCACGTAGGCCAGGAACTGGATCTCGGGAATCGGCAGGTACCCCATATGGCCAAGCCCGATGGCGAGGCCGAGAATACTCTGCTCATCGAGCAGGGTATCGATTACCCGCGCCGCTCCGAAGCGTTCCAACAGCCCGCTGGTGACACTGTAGACACCACCCTTTCGTCCCACGTCCTCACCGCAGACCACGCTGTGACTGTACTGCAGCAGGATATCGGCCAGGGCCAGGTTGATCAGGCGCGCCATGTTCTGCGCCTTTCCCTGCTGGCGCGGATCCCGCTCGAGAATGGATTCGCGCAGTGCCGGATCAGCCAGCGGCATGGGTGAGCAATCATTCCGTACGGGCGCGATACTGGCCATCACTTCGCGGGCGCTGCTCAGTTTCGGCCGCTGGACCGCCTGCTCGGCGATGCTTGCAACCCGCCGCCCGACCTGCTCATTCAGGGCACAGATCTCTTCTGCACCGAGTATGCCGTGCTGGATCAGGATGCGACTGGAGTGCAACAGCGGGTCCTGGTGCTCGTCCGCCTCCACCTGCTGCAGGCTCCGGTACGCGGTCTCGGTATCGGAGCCGGCATGCCCCAGCAGCCGAACCACCCGCATATGCAGGAACACCGGCTTGCGCCAGCGGCGGGCATAGGTCAACGCCTCACGCACTCCACGCACGCAATCCAGCAGGTCGCGCCCGTCACAGTAGCAGTAGTGCAGTCCGGCGCGACCGCTGAAGCTGGCCCGGATCCAGCCACCGGGGGTCGGAGTGGATATGCCGATACCGTTGTCCTCGCAGACGAAGACGATGGGCATGGGGGAGTTCTGAAACGCCGCCCAGCCGGCAGCGTTGATGGCGCCCTGGGCCGTGGAGTGGTTGGCCGAGGCGTCACCAAAGTTGCACAGGATCACGGCGTCATCCGCTATCGACCCGCTCTCCGCACGCAGTCGTCGTGACAATCCGACAGCATGGGCCGCGCCCACCGCCTTTGGCAGGTGCGAGGCGATGGTACTGGTCTGCGGTGGCACGCCAAGGGTATGGCTGCCCAGCACCTTGTGCCGGCCTCCCGAGATCGGGTCTTCGCTGGAGGCAACAAAGGAGAGCAGGGTGTCGTAGAGCGGGGTTTCCCCGGGCCGCTGCTTGCTGCGCTGGATCATCAGCGCCGCGCTGCGATAGTGCAGAAACGCCATGTCGCGGATGCGAAACAGCTTGCCGAGGACGGCATTCCCTTCATGCCCGGCGCTACCGATGGTGTAGAAGCTCTCGTTTCTGGCCCGCAGGCGGCGCGACTGGTAGTCCAGCTGTCGGCTCATCAACTGGCTCTCGAACAGGTCCACCAGTTCAGCCGGTTTCAACCCCAGGTCGGCCGGGACAAGTTCGTTTAGCGGATCAGGTAGCATCCCCTCCCTGACCTGCCGGGGAAAGCGTGACTCCATTATCTCGGCGCGACTTTTCATCCGGGCCCTGCCGTCAGCCATCAACCTGCCTGATTGTAGCCCAGCCGGACCCTTCCCGGGAGCCCGCCACCTGTTGTCCGGTAACCAGGACCCGTTCGCGTCCCTGGCGGGAGCCACAACAGCGGAGGGAGGTTGAACCGGTCTCAATTACCGAGGGGGATTACTCATGGAACAAGAGAAGGCCGGCCTGGGAACAGGCCGGCCCCGAAAGTATCAGACGACTGCTCAGATCCCTGAAGGACGCTCGCTGGGATGATCCTGCATGCCGCCGAAGTGCGGCTGCATATTCATCCGCCTATCCTCCTGTTTGCCGGCGGCGGTCGGCGGAAGCTGCCTGGCATCCATCTGACCACTTCGATGGTCGCTGTAGAGCAGGTCATACTGCTTGTCGGTTTGGTAATTCGCCGAGGCCACGCCCAGGGTTGCAAGGCTCAGCAGTGCGGTAATTATCATACGTTTCATAACCAGTCTCCTTTTCCGTTCAATGGATCGCAACTGTCGATCCTTGTCTCAGAAGACCGGCAACATGTACTTTTTCTTTCATCTTCGACTCACTGCTGTTCCACAAACTCCCTCTCCCTCAGGGAGAGGGTTGGGGTGAGGGGATAATAAGAGCTAACTTACTGATTTTTAATATCCCCCTCATCCTATCCTTCTCCCAAAGGGACCCCGGTGCCGCTTGACGGCAGAAGGGACGCACTAACTGATTTTCTATGTCACATTGCCTTGCTGTGAACTGTATTTCTACGTTTAATCTGCAGGTTACAAACAGCCAAAGTGTTTCTTAACGGGACAGCAGTGTCTTCGACTGAATAATTCCGCGGCGTAACATCAGGGCAGTTCGCAATCAGAAACAACTGAAGGCGATCGCCTGGAGTGTATAATGCCCACTCATGCAGAGGAGATACCGAGAATGACCCAGCAAGCGCCCGCCAGGAAGGCGACCAACGTGGTCTGGCACCACGCCACCGTAACCCGGGAGAAGCGTCAGCAGCAGAACGGGCACAAGAGCGTGCTGTTGTGGTTCACCGGGCTCTCCGGTTCCGGTAAGTCGACCCTGGCCCACGCGGTGGAGGAGCAGCTGCACCAGCGGGGTGGACGCACCTTTGTCCTGGATGGCGACAACGTACGCCACGGTCTCTGCAGCGATCTCGGCTTCAGTGACCAGGACCGGGTGGAGAATGTCCGCCGCGTCGGCGAAATGGCTAAGCTGTTCCTCGAAGCCGGGACCATTACCATGACCGCCTTCATCTCTCCGTTCGTCAAGGACCGGGAACGGGTCCGCAAACTCTTTCCCCACGGTGACTTTCTGGAGATCTACTGCAGGTGCCCGGTGGAGGTGTGCGAGGAGCGGGACGTGAAGGGCCTGTACAAGCGTGCCCGGGCCGGGGAGATCCCCCACTTCACCGGTATCTCGTCACCGTACGAGGAGCCCTATGCCCCTGAACTGGTGGTGGATACCGCTGCCCTCGACCTGGAACAATCGGCGCAACAGGTACTCGATCTGTTGCGGCAACGGGGCATTATCAGGGCTGACTGACCTGCGGCACCGCGTCCCGAGCCGCCCCCCTGGTGGCCGGGCAGAAACCCGGCACCGGCTTCTCACCCCAGCGCCAGCCAAAATCCGACTGCCATCATCAGGCTGCCAGCCAGCCGATTGATCAGCCTCACGTTACCCCGCTGCTGCAGAAACAGGCTCAATGTCCGCCCTCCGCTGGCGTAGAGCAGCAGGCAGGAGAACTCGATCAACAGAATCAGTCCCAGCAGGAGAGATAACTGCGGCATCAATGGCTGCTGGTCCGAGACAAAGGGCGGCAACAGGGAGATGAAGAACGCCCAGCCCTTGGGATTGGCCACGGCAGTGACGAAGCCCTGCACTGCAAGAGAGCGGGGCGAGGCTTCACGCTGCCGGGGGGCTTCCAGGTCAATCGCCATCTTTCCCCGGGAGAGCCACATCTGAATCCCCAGGTAGCACAGGTAGGCGCCTCCCAGGTACTTGAACAGCTCGAAAACGAGGGGATACCTGAGCATCATGGTTGCAACGCCGACCACCGCTGCCGTGGCCACCAGGCCGACGCCCAGCAGCTCGCCGTACATCATCCAGATGGTGCGTCGAACACCGATAGCCATACCCAGGCTCATGGACAGGGTCATGCACATACCCGGGGTGACGGAGACGACAAAGAAGGTGGGTATGAAGAGCAGCAGCAGGGTGGGATCCAGGGCCTGGCTCATCGTCGCCAACGCTGCTCCGCCCGGTCATCGGCCACCCGGGCATCGACCCAGCGCTCGCCCTCCGGGGTCTGCTCCTTTTTCCAGAACGGAGCCCGGGTCTTGAGATAGTCGATGATGAACTCGCAGGCCTGGAACGCTTCGCCACGGTGGGCGCTGGCCACTGCCACCAGCACGATCGGGTCCAGCGGCTTCAAGGGTCCCACCCGGTGCACCACCTGGATGCCCATCAGGTCCCAGCGCTGGTCCGCCTCGTCAAGGATCGCCTGCAGCGCCTTTTCGGTCATCCCCGGGTAGTGTTCCAGGGTCAGGGTGGTGACCGCCTCACCCTCGTTGATATCCCGCATCTGGCCGAGGAAGGTGACCACGGCGCCGATCGCCGGGCTTTCGCAGCGCAGGGCGTCCTGGATCGCTGCCAAGTCAAACGGTTCGCTCTGTACACTGATCTTGTTCATGGCTGGTATCCGGTTTTCACAGGCTCCGACTCCACCGGCGGGCTCGCTGAAAAACGGCCGCACCCGGTAAAAAGCGCCTATCTAGCCCCCGGTAACCGGGGGGAAAAATGCCACCTCGTCACCATCGGCAAGTGGCGAATCGATTCCGCCCATCTCCTGGTTAACCGCCACCATCACCGTCTCCCCCTCGTCGAACACCTCCGACCAGCTGCCGCCACGGGCACGCAGCACGGCAACCAGGTCGGCAACCGTGCCCAGTTCCGGTGTGTATTCCAGGGCTTCGTCAGCACAATCCAGTTCTTCCCTGAGGCGTGCAAAGTAGAGCAGATTGATCATTTGAGCAGCTCGCTGAAGGGGATGAATCGCACCATGTCACCCCGAGTCAGGGTCTGTTGTTCCGGCAGTATGGCCAGCCCGTTGGCCCAGGTCAGAGAGTTGAGCACTCCGGATGAGCGGCTGGAGTAGAGCGACACCCGGGCCACGCCCTCTTCATCAGGCTGTATCCGGGCACGGGCGAACTCGCGCCGCTTCTCCGGCCTGGGCCAGTCAAAATCGGCCCGGGCAAGGATCGGCGTGGGTAACAGCTGTGACTCGCCCACCCCCTGGCTCTTGAGGATGAAGGGCCGGGCGAAGAGACAGAAGGTGACAAACAGGGAGACCGGGTTGCCCGGGGTGCCGATAAAGGGGGTGCCCTGGATATGACCGAAGGCGAGCGGTTTTCCGGGACGGATAGCGATCTTCCACAAATCGAGGGAGCCCAGCTTCTCCACCGCCGGCTTCAGGTGGTCCTCCTCGCCCACGGAAACCCCGCCCGAGGTCATCACCAGGTCGGACTGGGCGGCCGCCCGGGAGAGGGCATCGCAGGTGGCATCGAAAGTATCCGCGACGATTCCCAGGCTCACCAGTTCGCAGCCCAGGGATTGCAGAAGGGCCTGCAGCGTGTACTCGTTGGAGTTGTAGATCTGGCCCGGACCGAGTGGTTGCCCCGGGTTGATCAGCTCGTCGCCGGACGAGAACAGGGCTACCTTGAGCCGCCGGTAGACGGTCAGCTCACCCACACCGACCGAGGCGGCCAGCCCCAGGTGCTGGGCCCCGAGACGCGTGCCGCTCTCCAGTACCGCCTGGCCGACCCGGGTATCCTCACCGGCACGCCGGATGTTGGCGCCCGGCTGCGGCACCTCGTCAATGAGGACCTGCTCGCCCTCCTGCCGACACACCTCCTGGATCACCACGCTGTCGGCCTGCTCCGGGACCGGGGCACCGGTGAAGATGCGCGCCGCGGTGCCCGGCGCCAGGGGTTCCGGCGCGGCCCCGGCGGGGATCCGCTGGGAGATTCTGAGACTTGATCCAGGTCCCGTGATATCCGCGCTGTTGACCGCGTAGCCGTCCATTGCACTGTTGTCCCAGGGCGGCATGTTGATCCGGCTGACCACCGACTCCGCCAGTACCCGGCCGTTGGCCTCGGCCAGCGGCACCACCTCTGTCCCGCTCACCGCCCGGGCATGAGACAGCAGCAGTTCCAGCGCCTCCTCCAATGGCTTCATGGCGGGTTCGGTTACCGTTTCACAGCCACATTCACTCATCGCTTGTACCTTGACGCTTCTCTGTTGATGGAGTCGACTCAGGCCCGGAACATCTGGGCAAAGTTGCAGGGCCGGGTGCGGTGGTCCAGTTGCGGATTAAGGATCTTCTCCCAGCCGGTCCG
>JAPHTA010000062.1 GCA_026196475.1 Sedimenticola sp. | reverse complement strand
CAAGTCCGGTGTCGACCTGTCGGTGGCCAAGGCGGCGCACCTGGCCTGGAAAGGGCGCCTGAGATCATACCTGGACGGGGAGGGCACCCTGACCCAGAAGGAGGCGGTCTCCCACCATGATTGTGTCTTCGGCAAGTGGTACTACAGCGATGGTGTCAGTAACTACGGCCATCTGCCGGTGCTGAAGCAGATCGAGGCACCACACGCCGAGCTGCACCAGACCATCAAGAAGATCATTCAGGCCAAGGAGTCGGGCAAGGACGGAGAGGCGAAGGCGCTGTTTGGTAAGATCGAGCCGCTTTCGGAGCAGATCGTCAGCCTGATTGACCGCTTGGAGCTGGAGATCAACGCCTCCGGCTGACAACAGATGCCCACCCCGCCGCACCTCAACGGGTGGTCGGCGGGGCGGGTAGTGGCTGATCGGCAGCCTGCCGTGGCAGGTTGAGGCCGATGGCGAATCCCTCTGGATCGGATGCGTCCACCAGGACTTCGGCCTGGTGGATTTCGGCAATCCGCCTGACAATCGACAACCCCAGTCCACTTCCGCTACTGGCCTGGTGTTCCCCCCGGCGAAAGCGCTGGAACATCCGTTCAACCGCCTCTGCGGGAATCCCTTCGCCGCTGTCTCTTACCCACACACTGACCCGCTCACCCTGCGACCGGATCTCTATCACGGCCTGGCCGGGGCTTCGGGTGTAGCGAATGGCGTTTTCCAGCAGATTGCGCAGGGCGATCTGCAGCATGGTCGCATCACCCGGAATCTGGCAGTTGTCTCCGGATCGGGTCAGATCCAGCCGGATGCCACGTTTTTCGGCGCTTCTGCCCAGGGCGCTGATCACCTCCCCGGCAATCCGTACCAGGTCCACGCGCTGGAAATCGAGGCTGGCGGCGTTCTCCCGGTCGGCCCGGGCCAGGGTCAGCAGCTGGTTAACCAGGTGGGTGATCCGATCGATCCCTTCCAGTGCCATCGTCATCGCTTTCTGTTTCTGTGCCGGCTGCTCGGCGCGCAGGGCCACCTGCAGCTGGACCTTCAGGCCGGCCAGAGGTGTTCGCAGTTCATGGGCAGCGTCCGCGGTGAAACGGCGTTCGTTCTCCATTGCCCGATCGAGCCGTCCCAGCAGCTGGTTGAGGGCGGAGACCAGCGGCAGGATCTCGTCCGGCGCATCCGAGATATCGAAAGGGTGCAGGGTTCGGGCGGTCATGCTTCCGGCCTCGTCCATCAATCGTCGAAGCGGCCCCAGGCTACGCTTGACACCCCACCAGAGCAGCAGGGCCAGCAGTGGGAGTATCAGCAGCATCACAGACAGGGTGTCGCGGATCAGGTAGGACACCAGCTCCTCTCTTGCCTGAAGCTTCTGCGCGGTATGGATGAGCAGCTCGTTTTCACGGTCACGCAAGGTAAAGACACGCCACTGGCTGTTGTCGATCGTGTAGGTACTGAGCCCTTCGGGCAACTCGGTCAGGAATTCCGGTGCATCCTTGGACTTGATAACGATTTTTCCGATTCCGGCCCAGAAGGCGATATGCAGTTCGTAGGGGTGCTGGAGCCGGTTGTCGAGCTCGATGTGGCGGATCAGCTCCACCTCGCCCTCGCTGATTTCACGCTGCAACAGTCCGAACAGGATGCGCGCGTTCTGCGCCAGGCTGGCGTCGTAGATCTCCTCCAGTTCATGGGTGGCGTCCCGGTGGACCAGGAAAAACAGGGTCAGCCAGGTCAGGCTGATCAGACCGACCAGGGTGAGCAGAAGGCGTCGTTTGATCGACCCCGCCCTATGCATGGCCAGCCGGTTGCCTGGGTATCCTGTAGCCGAGGCCACGCACGGTCTGGATCACCTCCCTGCCGATCTTCTTTCTGAGGTTGTGGATGTAGACTTCGATAGCGTTGCTTTCAACGCCGTCATCCCACCCGTACAGCGCCTCTTCCAGGCGCTGCCGGGAGAGTACCTGGCCAACATTGCGCAACAGGGCCTCAAGGATGCTGAATTCCCGCGCGGTGCAGTTGATCAATTCGCCGTCACGATGGAGGGTGTGCGCGGCGGGATCCAGGGTGAGATCACCGTACTTCACCTGCGGGTGGCTCCTGCCCGCATGTCGCCTGGCAATGGCCCTGAGGCGTGCCGCCAGCTCCTCCAGGTCAAACGGCTTCGCCAGGTAGTCGTCCGCGCCGGCATCGAGTCCCTCGACCCGGTCGTGGACCTGGTCGCGGGCGGTGAGCAGCAGAACCGGTACCGGGTTTTCCCGGGCGCGGATATTGCGCAGTAGTGTCAGACCATCCTGCCCCGGAAGGGTGATATCGAGAATGGCCATATCGAATAACTGTCGCTCAAGGGCTAACTGAGCCTGGTTGCCATCGGTCAGCCAGTCCACTGTGTGTTCCATCTGCTGCAGCCCGGCGCAGAGTCCGTCCCCCAGTATCGGGTCGTCTTCAACCAGCAGTATTCTCATCAACTGTATCCCATCACCGGCGGATCCTGTCGCTTTAACAGAGCCGCTCCAAACCTTGCCTGGCCGGCATTGGAACAGGTCACCCTTAAGGTTTGCTTAATCTTTCTCATGCAGGATCTGCGCGATACTCATATAACCCTGATTCAGGAAAATCCTCTATGTCCTCACGTTTCAGCAACAGCCGCTTTTCACTGATCGGATACATGCTGCTGATTGCGCTGATCTGTTTTCTGGTCACGCGCAGTACGCTTCTGGTCTGGGTATTACCGGACATGGACCTGTCGATTGTATCACTCCTGCGGGTTTACCTGGTGGGCCTGCTCTACGACCTGGTGTTCTACGCCTATGCGCTGATCCCTGTGGTGCTCTACCTGCTGCTGCCGGAACGGGTATGGCACACCCGGTTCAACCGGGGCCTGGTGCATTTCTGCCTGTTCGCCACGATTTATGCGCTTGGCTTCATCCTGGCGGCTGAACTGCTGTTCTGGGATGAGTTTGGCGTCAGGTTCAACTTTATCTCGGTGGACTACCTGGTCTACCGGCGCGAGGTGACCGACAACATCCGCGAGTCCTACCCGCTGGCGCTCTACCTGGGCTCGATTCTGGTTGCCAGCCTGCTGATTTATCGCCTGCTGCTGGGGAAGTTTCGAACCGCTCTGACCGTGCGTGAGCCGTTCCTCCAGCGCCTGGTGGTAGCTTCGCTGTTGTTGCTGTTACCGGTCGCGGGCTATGTTTCTGTGGACCAGGATATTCGCCAGGTCTCAAGCAACAGTTACCAGAACGAGCTGGCCAGCAACGGTCCTTACCAGTTCATTTCCGCGTTCAGGAATAATGAGCTCGACTACTACAGCTTCTACAAAACGCTTCCGGATGCCCGGGCCGCCACACTGTTGCAGCAGGAACTGACTGGCAATGACTCCAGTAGCGGGTTCGATATCCGTCGTCACGTCGACAATCCGGGTAAGGAACAGCGACTGAACCTGTTTCTGATCATGGTGGAGAGCCTGAGCGCGGATTTTATGGGGACCTTCGGTAACACAGAACGGCTGACACCGAATCTGGATCGCCTGGCGGGTGAATCGATGCTTTTCACCAATTTTTACGCCACCGGTACCCGCACTACCCGCGGGCTGGAAGCGGTCACCCTCTCGATTCCACCGACACCGGGACGCTCGATTGTGAAGCGGGTCGGACACGAGAAAAACCTCTGGTCGTTGGGTAACGTGCTGAAGGAGAAGGGGTATGACGTGCAGTTTATCTACGGGGGCAGGGGTTACTTCGAGAACATGAATGCTTTTTTCTCCGGCAATGGCTACGGGGTGATTGACCAGAGCACTACGCCGGATGAAGAGATGGCATTTACCAATGCCTGGGGGATGGCCGATGATGATCTATACAGCCAGGCGATCAAGGCAGCGGACAATGCCCATGCATCGAAGAAACCCTTCTTCTTTCACCTGATGACCACCACCAATCACCGTCCCTACACCTATCCCGACGGGCCTGTCGATATCCCGTCCGGGACCGGTCGACACGGCGCCGTCAAGTACACCGACTGGGCCATCGGTGATCTGTTGGAGAGGGTGAAAGAGAAGCCCTGGTTCGATGACACCCTGTTCGTGATTCTGGCCGACCACACCTCCGGCAGCGCCGGCAAGGTGGCGTTGCCGGTGCAGAAGTATCATATCCCGATGCTTGTCTACAGTCCGGGGCATATCCGGCCGCGCCGTGTGGATACCCTGTCAAGCCAGATTGACGTGGCACCGACGCTGTTGGCGAGGATGAACATGGACTATGAATCGGCTTTTTTCGGAAAGGATATCCTGTCCATGCGGCCCTCGGAGGAGCGGGCGCTGATCGGTAACTACCAGAAGCTGGGCCTGTATGCCGACAATACCCTCTCTATCCTCAGCCCCAAAAAGCGCATCAGCCTGCAGATCAACCCGGCAGACAGTGATCCACAAGAGATTGAACTGGAGAAGGTGAGCCCGGTGGTGGCGAGGGATATCGCCTACTACCAGGGGGCCAGTTACATCTATCACCAGCATCTGAATGCCTGGCCAGTGGATGAGGTTGTCCGGTGACTGAAACGGGGGGCCACTTCTGGCTGCGTCATGGCGTACTGCCGCTTTTACTGTTTACCCTGGCGGTGCTGACGATCGAGGCGACATCGCTGGATATCCGGCTTGCTGATCTCTTCTACCGCCTGCAGGGCGGTGCATGGAGCCTGCAGAACAGCGACCTGTTGGCCGGGCTGCTGCATGACCAGGCAAAGGGGCTGGTGAAACTGCTGGCCCTGCTGCTTTTTCTCCTGGCCTTGTCGAGCCACCGACTGGAGCGACTCAGGCCCCATCGCCGTGCGCTCTGGTACCTGGCCCTGGTGATGCCACTTTCGGGACTGCTGGTAGGCATCGGCAAGGAGCTGACCCATATTGACTGTCCCTGGACATTGCTGCGCTACGGTGGTGAATACCCCTATATCGGCCTGTTCGAGAGCCATCCAGGGGATTACCGCTTCGGTAAATGTTTTCCGGCTGCCCACGCCGCCGCAGGCTATGCCTTTCTGGCACTCTACTTTTTCCTGCGTCAGGTGCGATCCGCCTGGCGCTGGTATGGCCTACTGACCGGGGTGATACTGGGCCTGGTATTTGGCCTGGCCCAGCAGGTAAGGGGTGCCCACTTCGTCTCGCACGATCTGTGGACCGCGGCAATCTGCTGGTTCAACAGTCTCGGCTGGTACTGGTTTGCCTTTCGTCGACGGGGTGTGCCGGTACCCGCTGTCGCCAGCGGGTACCGCAAGACTGCATCATCCGCCTCACCTCGGGGTGTGCTTACCAGCGAAAAATAATGGTTCCCGACGAATTGCCGTAGGGGCGGTGATTGTGCCGGTCATAGCGGTGGTGATCCCGCGTCCAGTAGCCCGGGCCTACCCGGTACGGGTCACTGTGGCGGAGGTGTTTTTTGTGATGCTTCAGCCTCATGGTCTGGCGTGAGAGGGTCCGCCGCTCCCGGGGTGACAGGTAGCCATCGGCCCGGAAATGTCGCGTGAGATGTCGGACCTGGCGTTGCTGATGGTGCAGGGGCCGGGAATCCCGGTAGCTGATTTTTGCTGCGTCCCTGCGCTTTTCAACCCGGTGCGCGACCTGCTGCGACGACGGGGCGCTGTGGAGCCGGCCTTCGTGAGGTGCGGAATAGGCTTCTGCTGCCAGCATGGGGCTTAACAGCAGTGATGTGATAACCAGGTAACGTGCCGGTGCTTTCATGGTCTCTCTCCTCTGTTCTCCTGTTCTCACACACAGGTTATGCCGGTCCGGCTGAATGGCGCCTGAACGCTGTCTGAACGGTGTGGTACCCGGGTACCGGAAAAACCCCGCATATAGCCTTTTGTTATTAGCGGCCGCCGGGGGTAGTGTGTTCGGATATCGGCAACGACGGGAGACGAGAAATGGACGAGATGGAGAGAATCAGGCTTGAGGCAGCCGCATTCCGTGGACTGGTGGGACACCTTCGAGAGCGCACCGACGTGCAGAATATCGACATTATGAATCTGGCCGGGTTCTGCCGTAACTGTCTTTCCAAATGGTACAAGGCAGCAGCGGATGAGCAGGGTATCGAGTTGAGCAAAGAGGAGGCGCTGGAGGCGATCTACGGTATGCCCTATAGCGAGTGGAAGGCGAAGTACCAGAAAGAGGCGAGTGCCGAGCAGATGGCGCGTTTCAACGAGACCAAGCCGTTGCACGCCAGGATAAGCGGCCACGTCTGAGCAGGATCGAGACGGAGAATGGATGCCCGGTAGAAAGGCATTCAGAAGGCAACTCGCCCTGGTCTCCAGAATGTTTTGCAAGCTGGCAAAATTCCGGAGCCACTGACCTGCCGGCGCCAATGCCAGAGCGGTAAGTGTGTCATACTGATCCGTGGCCGACTTTCGGGATTGCGGCAGGGGGGGGTGTTATGGGTAAGTCGACGCTGGATGAGATCCTCTCCCGCCTGCAGAGCCTGCAGGGTGAGCTGGAAGCCGAGATCGAACGGGTCCTGAGGGAGAAGCGGCAGCAGTTTCACTACTCCCTGGAAGAAGGCAAGGTCAGGTTTGAGAAAGGCGTAAAGTCGCTGCAGCGACAGCAGCGAACCGGGCTCTGGCGCTACCTGATGGGCGCCCGCATGACCCATATCCTGTCGGCACCCATTATCTACAGCGTAATCGTCCCCCTGGGGCTGCTGGATCTCATGATAACGCTCTACCAGCACACCTGTTTCCGGATCTATGGTATTCCCCTGGTCAGGCGTTCCGACTACATGCGGGTGGATCGGGTGCAGCTCTCCTACCTGAACGCGATAGAGAAACTGAACTGTCTTTACTGCGACTACGGCAACGGGGTGGTGGAGTACTGTCGCGAGATCAGTGCGCGGACCGAACAGTACTGGTGTCCGATCAAGCATGCCCGACGAACCCCGGATCCACACCATCTGACCGAACGGTTTTTCGATTTCGGGGATGCCGAGACTTACCGGCAGCGCCTGGAGCGCTTGCGCGGTGACTGGAAGGGAACAGGGCAGAAATCAGGGGATTGAAACAGCTGGCGGCAGGGTAGCCGGGCTATCCCGATTCGCCCTGAAGGGTGCCGGTTGGCAGGCCGGGATCTGAAACCGAACAGGCCCGCGCCAAGTGGCGCGGGCCTGTGATCGAACGGGAATGAATACCGCCTGCCCGGATTACTGCTGCGGTTGCGGCTGCACGCCGGGGCGGGACTCCCTGCGCTGCTGCATCTCGGCACGTCGTGCCTCGCGCTGCTTCTGCATCTCTGCCTGGCGTGCCTCACGCTGCTCCTGCATCTCTGCGCGGTGGGCCTCCATCTCCTTGATCATCGCCTCGTAACGGGCGTCTGCTTCAGGATTGTCCTGGTTGAGAGGACGGGGCTGCATCATCTGCTGACGCTGAGCCTCCATCGCCTCACGCATGGCCTCGTGGCGGGCCTGCATCTCTTTCTGTTGCTCCTCGGTCATTCCCTGGGGATAGCCGTGAGGAGCGGGAGCGCCGTAGCCGTAGGGAGCGCCATACCCGTGTGGAGCGCCGTAGCCGTAGGGCGCACCGTAACCGTAGGGTGCGCCGTAGCCACCGTAGTAGGGGTTGCCGTAACCGTAGCCACGTCCGCGGCTGTAGGCATTACCACGGCCACGGAAGTTCATGTTGAAATCGCCGCTGCCGTCGCCGAAGCCATCACCGAAACCGTTTCCGTTCCACGGGTTTCCACCCCAGGGTCCACCCCACCATGCGCTGGCGGTGACAGAGGCAGTGGTCAATGCAATTGCAGCAATCAACTGGGTTATT
>JAPHTA010000243.1 GCA_026196475.1 Sedimenticola sp. | reverse complement strand
GCGGTAAGGATCTCCTTGCCCTCCTTCTCCAGCTCGCGACCCTCGTTGCGTGCCTCGACACAGGCCTCGACCGCCACCCGGTTGGCCGCGGCACCGGCCGCGTTGCCCCAGGGGTGGCCCAGGGTGCCGCCGCCGAACTGCAGTACCGAGTCGTCGCCGAAGATGCTGACCAGCGCCGGCATGTGCCAGACATGGATACCGCCGGAGGCCACGGGGAAGACACCGGGCATGGAGCCCCAGTCCTGGTCGAAGAAGATGCCGCGGCTGCGATCCTCCTTGATGTAGGAGTCACGCATCAGGTCGATCCAGCCAAGGGTCGCTTCCCGGTCACCCTCCAGCTTGCCAACCACGGTACCGGAGTGCAGATGGTCACCACCGGAGAGGCGCAGCGCCTTGGTCAGAACCCGGAAGTGGATACCGTGGTGCGGATTGCGATCCAGCACCGCGTGCATGGCGCGGTGGATATGCAGCAGCAGGCCGTTGTCACGACACCACTGGGCCAGCCCGGTGTTGGCACAGAAGCCGCCGGTCAGGTAGTCGTGCATGATGATCGGTGCACCCAGCTCCTTGGCGTACTCGGCGCGCTTGAACATCTCGTCCGGGGTCGGCGCGGTGACGTTCAGGTAGTGTCCCTTGCGCTCGCCGGTCTCCGCCTCCGCCTTGTGGATCGCTTCCATGACGAAGTCGAAGCGCTGGCGCCAGCGCATGAACGGCTGGGAGTTGACGTTCTCGTCGTCCTTGGTGAAGTCGAGACCACCACGCAGACCCTCGTAAACGGCACGGCCGTAGTTCTTGGCCGACAGGCCCAGCTTCGGCTTGATGGTACAGCCAAGCATCGGACGGCCGTACTTGTTCATTTTGTCGCGCTCCACCTGGATGCCGTGCGGGGGACCGTTGCAGGTCATCACGTAGGCGACCGGGAAGCGGACATCCTCCAGGCGCAGGGCACGCACCGCCTTGAAGCCGAATACGTTGCCGACCAGGGAGGTGAAGACGTTGACCACCGATCCCTCCTCGAACAGGTCGATCGGGTAGGCGATGAAAGCGTAGAAGCAGCTGTCGTCACCGGGCACATCCTCGATGGCGTAGGCGCGCCCCTTGTAGTAGTCCAGGTCGGTCAGCAGATCGGTCCACACCGTGGTCCAGGTGCCGGTGGAGGATTCGGCGGCCACTGCGGCAGCCGCCTCTTCACGGGGAACACCCGGTTGCGGGGTGATCTTGAAGCAGGCCAGGATATCGGTATCCTTGGGCGTGTAATCCGGCATCCAGTATGTCTCGCGGTACTCTTTGACACCGGCATCGTATTTCTTTGCCATCGGTTTTGCCTCCGGGAGGTTAGCGTCTCTCGTTCCTGTTCAGGCCCCTCCATTCAGCAGGTCGGGACCGGGTGACTCCTGTGCAATCCGGGGTTGGAATTTCCATGCCGTGTTGCTGAGGATAGGCAGAGTTTAGCTAGCCCATGCATAATGTAAATTAAATATTGATGATGCTTAGCATCAGTTTTTACTTATACATGATCCTAGCTCTTCAATATCTTAGCGAGATAATTAGAATACCTCCGCGATGGAGGCTAAGTGCGTCCCAGCGTCTGCATCACCCCGGGACGTCAGGATCAGAACCCGTTTACCAATAACAGTCAGCGGACGGAATGAGCGGTCGAGCGACACCAGCGAGTGTTGCTACAATGGGGGATCAGAGCAGGAGAGTGTCCATGAAAGAGAAGACCTATGCCGGTATCGACCAGGACCCGAAGGGTGCCATGAATCCCACCGGCAACATCATCCGGGACGCCTGGGTATTCGGGCTGATTCCGGAGTCAGAGACCTGCGCCGGGTGGACGGTACAGGGCATCGACGCCCTCTACGACAAGGTGACCCGGGCCTGGGAGCCTTACGGGCACCTGGCGTCAAACCTCCCCCCGGAGTTACGGGAGCGGCACGAAAAGATCTACCAGGAGGCGGTGGAACGGGCCCGGGAGAAGGGCTGGAACCCGGAACTGGGGGAAGACGACTGAACGCTCCAACCGGCTAAAGCCGGTAGCCCCCGGTTACGGCCGGAGGCCGGATTGATCGGCCATTCGGCCGACTGTTCCCTCTCTCCCAGGGAGAGGGTTAGAGTGAGGGAATCAATCGCTTTGAGAACATCGTTTTTTCGACCCCCTCATCCTGCCCTTCGTTCCCGAGTAGACAGAATCATCAATGACGCGGTTACTCCCATGCCCCCTTATCCATCGCCTGAAGGCGAGGGGTTTACTGATCCCCTAGCGGAGACTCTAAAGCCTCGCCGGCGCCTGCCTACCCCGGGCCACCGGGGAACGGAATCACCCGTTTCCTTCGGTCGTCACACCCCTCCCGGCCGATACTCTCCTGCAGCGCGTCCAGCGCCCGGGCAAACTCCACCACCATGCGTTTCTGCGCTGCCTCACCCTGCGGATGGTGGTAGAGCACCCGGACCGGCACCGGACGGTCCAGGGAGTCCCGGCTGGCCCCTTCGGGAAAGATCCAGCTCAGGATAATCAGCCGACCTCCCTCACCGCCGCTGACGGTATAGGCCTGGCTGTCGACGAAAATCACCTCGTCGGCGTCCGCCACCGCCAGATACTGCATCGTGCGCACCGGCACGAACAGGTGCTCGTTGTTGCAGCGGGACTGCAGCAGGCGCAGGCGATTGAAGAGTGTGGCGGGAATCGTGGTGTCGATCGAGGCGATCGGTTCGGGGCGAAAAAAAGACTCGGTGCTGCTGTTCATCTGCCTGTCCGGGATTCAATGGAAACATCGACCGTGTCACACCGGGTTGCTGCCGCAGTGTTCCAGCCCAATACAGCATAGACAGTTTTTCGGCATACAGCGTCTATACATCCTCACAACGGGCATCCAATCCCTAAACTGAAGCCATACTTCACTACCTGGCACTACCTGCCATCCAAGACTATGATTTTATTTGCCACCAAGAGCTGGTCTCTTAATCGCAACAAGAAACCGGCAGGCCAAATCCGGCCGACATAACCACAAGATAGTGAGGAGATTACGATGTCACAGGTAAAAGACGAAGTGCTCTCTGCCAATGCCCGCTATGCCGATGATTTCGGTGACAAGGGAGAGCTTCCCATGCCACCCGGCCGGCGCTTTGCCATCCTGACCTGCATGGATGCACGCCTGGACCCAGCCAAGTTTGCCGGCCTGGCAGAGGGCGATGCCCATGTGATCCGCAACGCGGGAGGACGTGCCAGCGATGACGCCATCCGTTCGCTGGTCATCTCGTATAAATTGCTGGGCACAAAGGAGTGGTTCATCATTCACCACACCGACTGCGGCATGGAGACCTTTACCAACGAGATCATGACTGACCTGCTCGGCAGCAGCCTGGAGACCGCCACCGTCGACGCCAGCGGCTGGCACGATACGGGGACGGGCCCGGGTTCACCGGAGGGGGGCTACATCAACTGGCTGACCATCTCGGACAATGCCAAAAGCGTGGTGGAGGATGTAACCCGGGTTCGCAGCCATCCCCTGGTACCGGCCAACATCCCCATCTACGGCTACCTCTACGACTGCAAGTCCGGGAAGCTGATCGAGATACCCGAGGCCACCGCCGCAGGCGCAGCCTGATCCAACACCCGAAAGAATATGGACCCTGCTTGCCGGTGATACGACTACCGGGATGCCGTCGGTTGGCCACGTTGGTAACAGATGGCCCGGGGACAGGATGAAGGGAAATAACAGTACTGTTTACCTGTTCGGATCAGACCGTACCCTCTCCCTCAGGGAGAGGGACAGGGTGAGGGATGTGACAGTACTGTTTACCTGTTC
>JAPHTA010000135.1 GCA_026196475.1 Sedimenticola sp. | reverse complement strand
TTTACCGACCCGGATATGATTCTGCGAGATGAGAAACCGCTGATGTCCGCGGAGGCAATGTAGAAAATGAGTGAACAGAGTAAGCCGAAAAAACCGGCCAAGCGGCCCCTGAGCGCCAAGCACCGGGAGCAGAACCGGCGCGAGTTTCTGCGCACCACGTTCATGGCGGCCGGGGTTATCGGCGTGTCGCTGGCGGGCTTGTTGCCTGTGGTACAGGGAAAAAGCCTGGCCCTGCGGCCGCCCGGTGCCCTGAAGACGCCGAACGACGAGCAGGAGTTCCTCTCATCCTGCATCAAGTGCGGCCAGTGCGTGCAGGTCTGCCCTGTCAATGCCATCAAGCTGGCGGAGCTGGACAAGGGCGCGGGTGTGGGGGTGCCGTTGATCGACGCCCGGGATCAGGCCTGTGATTTCTCCTGCGATGGTCTGCAGTGCGTGCTGGCCTGTCCCACCGGTGCCCTGACCCACGACCTGGACTACCCGGCCGACACCCGTATGGGCTTTGCCAGGCTGGCAGAGCCGCGCAAGTGCCTGGCAATCCTTGGAAAGGGGGTGAAAGGCCCGGCTCGCGGAGCGGATTACAAAGGATTGCTGCGTTACGACGAGGTCGACCGCTGGAACCCGATTCCGGTAGCTGATTACTCCTACGACCTGGAGATTTGCGATCTCTGTGTCCGGCAGTGCCCGATCGAGATCCGTATCGCCCAGTGTGCCGCGGAAGAGGAGAAGGGCGACGACGCCAACAAGGCCCGGGTCGCGCAACGCCAGGGCAACGAGTGCCCGCCAAAACACGCGATTGCACTGGAGGCCATCGAGAGTGACGATGGCGTGAAAAGGATGAAGCCGGTTGTCCTGGAAGGCTGCGTGGGTTGCGGAGTTTGTGAAATGATCTGCCCGCCTGAACCCCCGGCGATCGTGATTGATATCATGCAGGATGCGGATAACCTGCGAGGCGCCTCATGAACTACATCACCGAATCATTCCGGCAGTTGTTCGGTGCCGAACCCCGGCGCGCGGCGAAGTCCGAGATTACGCCCGAAGCGCAGGAGATTCACCAGTTCAAGAAACGGCAGCCTTTCGATCCGGTCGAGTTCGAGCAGATTCGCCTGTCGCACGGCCAGGGCAAAAAAAAGTGGCGCAATCGGCGCTGGGCCACGCTGCTGTTCATAAACCTGCTGTTCGTGGTCTCTTACTATTTCGATATCCAGCTGTTGGAAGGTGCGTTGACCGCTTCCCGTTTCATGGGATTCCATATGGCCGATCTGAACTCGGCACTGCAGGTGACCCTGGCCTTCAAGCACATGGTTCTGAACCTGGTGATTGGCACGGTTACGGTATTCGTGATCTGGTTGCTGCTGGGAGGCCGTACCTTCTGCTCCTGGGTCTGTCCGTATCACCTGTTGTCCGAGTGGGCGGAGAGTCTGCACCTCTATCTCGCAAACAAAGGGCTGGTTAAGGACCGTACCTTCAACCGCAAGGTGCGTTCGCTCTTCTACCTGGTTTTTGCCCTGCTTGCGCTGGGTACCGGCTATACCGTGTTCGAGACGATCTCGGTAACCGGCATTGTAAGTCGGGCACTTATCTACGGTCCCGGTGTTGCGCTGATCTGGGTGGGGCTGGTGCTGCTGTTCGAGGTCTTCATCTCCCGCCGGGCCTGGTGCCGCTACGTCTGTCCGATCGGCATAACCTACGGGGTGGTGGGTTCCATCTCCCCCCTGCGGGTGAAGTATGTGCTCAAGGATTGCCACCACGAAGGGGATTGTCGCAAGGTTTGCCTGGTGCCCCATGTTCTGGATATGACGGTCAAAGGGAAGGCTGTGGATACCGAGGTCGATATCAGCGCGGACTGCACCCGCTGCGGCATGTGCGTTGATCTTTGCCCAACGGATTCACTGCGATTCGAGATCAAGGGGCTCGGAAAACATCTTTGAAATGCGATAAGCTATACGGGTTCCGGCTGGCCTGTGTTGGAGCTGTTTTATTGCCCAGCCTGAACCAACAAACATGCTAATCATGGACGGGCGACCGGCAAGAGGCCGGCGTCCGTCGTTTTTGGTTTGCCAATCGTTGGCCAGGCCTCGAATTCGGGTATTCGAATGATCCAGTTTCAAAATGTCGTAAAACGATTTCGTCGTCACGAGGTGCTCAAGGGCATCGATCTGACCATTGAGCGCGGTCACCGGATTGCCCTGGTTGGCTCTAACGGAGCCGGAAAAACCACCCTGATACGCTGCCTGCTGGGTGAGTACACCTGTGACGGCAGGGTGACAGTGGATTCGCTGGCACCCCGGGAGCACCGGCGGGAGGTGCTCTCCAAGGTCGGGTTTGTGCCCCAGTTGCCCCCACCGCTGAAGATGCCGGTGGGACAGTTGATCCGCTTTGCCGCCAGTGTCTGTGGTTCCGATCCGCAACGTATGGCGGATGTGGCAGGACGACTCGGGCTGGATACTGAGCGGTTCAGGCATCAGCCGTTCGTGAAGCTTTCCGGCGGGCAGAAACAGAAACTGTTGATTGCGATCGCCCTGGGGCGTGACACCGAGTTGCTGGTGATGGACGAGCCCGCAGCCAACCTGGATCCGGAGGCGAGGCACATCTTT
>JAPHTA010000218.1 GCA_026196475.1 Sedimenticola sp. | reverse complement strand
GGCGACGGTCCATTTTCAGAACCTGGAACGGCTGCTGGAGCCACACGAGCAGGCCCTGCTGCGGACCCTGGCCCGCTACCCGGAGGTGGTGGAGGCCTCGGCCCTGAACGAGGAGCCGCACCAGCTGACCCACTACGTGCGTGACCTGGCCAACGACTTCCACACCTACTACAACGCCCACCAGTTCCTGGTCGATGACGCGGTTCTGCGCGATGCGCGGATCAAGCTGATCCTGGCGGTGCGCCAGGTACTGCGCAACGGGTTGAACCTGCTCGGGGTCTCTGCGCCGGAGAGTATGTAATGCCGCGCGACTACAAGAGCCGGGCGAGCTCCGGCAAAAAGCAGAAACGGGCCCCGGTGTCGGCCTGGGTCGGCTTCGTCGCCGGCCTGCTGGTGGGGCTCTTCATCACCGGGCTGATCTGGCTCACCCAGACCCCGGAGGCACCCCTCAAGCCGAGACCGGCGAGCAGCCTGCGCCAGCCCGAGGCGCCCCAGGACGAGCTGAGTGCCCCGGTCACCGCTTCCACGCCAGAGCAGAAGGCAGCACCCAAGCCGCGCTTCGACTTCTACACCATCCTGCCGGAGATGGAGGTGGTGGTGCCTGACCCGGAGCCGGCAGTAACAGCGTCACCGGCGCAGGGTGGGGCGCCGGTGGTCAACGCAACGGCCGGGCAGGCGGAAGCGGAGACTCGCTACATGCTGCAGATGGGCTCTTTCCGCAAGTACGGCGATGCGGACAAGCTGAAGGCGAGCCTGGCGCTGGTCGGCATCGAGGCGGAGATCCAGAAGTTCACCCTGGATGGAGGCGAGGTGTTCCACCGGGTACGCAGCGGCCCCTACAGCCGCAACCAGGTCAATTCACTGCGCGCCCGTCTCAGCCAGAACAGCATCAACAGCCTGGTGATCAAGCTGAAGCAGTGAACGGTGGGAGATAATTGCGTATGCAGTTATTTGAGATTTAAAGAGAACCGAATATAATTCGCCGTAATTGCTTTCAGACCATTCCCTGAGAAAAACAACAACTATCCAGCCTACGCCTATGAGATCGCTCCTTAAGAAAGTACGCGTGTTTCTTTATGACAAACCCAAATACGTCATTCGTGGTTACCGGTATAAGAATTCACTTGACCCTTATGAAATAGGGTATATCCGCAGCCAGCTTAATCCGGGTGATGTGGCTGTTGATATCGGTGCCCACAAGGGTGGATACACCTACTGGATGTTGAAAAGCGTTGGGAAATCCGGGCAGGTGATTTCCGTTGAACCACAACCAACTGTTTACAAGTACCTGGTGCAATTGGCTGCCGATCTGGGTTACCGAAACAATCGCGTATTCAACTATGCCGTGTCAGACGTGATTCAGGATGGATACATTACGGTACCTGGTGAGGAGGGCCGAATATCACAAGGTGCGAGAATCGATAATCAGGGCCTGATTACAGGGCGATTCCATCAAATCCCAGTCAGGTTTACCACCGTGGACAACCTGATACAGGAAACGGGCGTGGTGCCACGTCTGATAAAAGTGGATGTCGAAGGGCATGAGCTGAGCGTTTTTAAGGGTGCTCTTGATACGCTGAAAAGAATCAGGCCGATAATTGTTTTTGAGTGTGAGGAGCGGCATTTATCAAAGACAAGTATCCAAGATGTGTTTGATTTTTTTAAGCCTCTCAACTATTCGGGATACTTTTATTTCGAGGGGAAAAAGTACCCGGTCGAGGAATATGATGTGGATAAATATCAGACATCCTTGGTCAGAAGCGGCAAGAAGCTGGATACATCGTATATCAATAATTTTATTTTTGAACCGGATGTAGTGGCGGTCTAAAAGTACAAAATACCGTGAAGTCCTGATTCAGGCCTGATCCCGCTCACTCCACTCGTACCACTCCATCCGCTCTGGCGCGCAGTGGCCGCAGCTGCTGCAGCCGGCGTCTCCGCCGCCGCGGCGCAGTTTTCCCTTGCGCATCCAGATCTCCAGCATGCCCCGGGCCGCGTCCGGGGTGGTGCCCAGGTGCAGTGCGATATCCGACAGGCTGACCGGACCCCGCCCCTTCAGGTAGTGCTTGATGTCGGCCAGCATCAGGCGGCCGCCTTGCTGTCGCTGATGCCCTGCTGCGGGTCGCGCCGGCTCCAGATTCGCAGGCCCAGGATTACCAGGGTCAGCAGCAGGCTGAGCCCGGCTATCCAGGCGCCCGAGCTGAGCGGGTGGCGGCTGAAGGTGGCGGCCTGGTAGAACAGGGTGGAGCCGGTAAACGCGACGCCGGTGGTCCAGCAGGCGACGAAGGCGGCCCAGGCGCCGCCCGCCTCGCGCACGATGGCGCCGATGGTGGCGACACAGGGGAAGTAGAGCAGGATGAACAGCAGGTAGGCGAAGGCACCCGCCTGGCCGTCGAAGCGTGAGGCCATGGCGCCGAAGATGCCGCTGCTGACCGCCTGAGACTCCGCCACCGCGCTGCTGTCACTCAGGTCGCCCATATCCAGGCCGAGGGGATCCAGCAGATTGTCGCGCACCGCCGCCAGGTTTTCCGGGATGGTGGCTGCCGCAGCCGAGAGACTGCGCCACAGGCTGAATGTCAAGGGGGCTTCCGTCTCTCCCGCCTCCTGCTCTGCCAGCCGGGTGTAGAGGGAGTCCAGGGTGCCGACTACCGCCTCCTTGGCCAGTACCCCGGTAAAGATGCCGACGGTGGCGGGCCAGTTCTCCTCCTTGATGCCGAGGGGGGCGAACAGCGGGGTGACACTCTTACCCATCTCGCTGAGGATGGATTGGTTGCTGTCCTGGTTGCCGAAATTGCCATCGCTGCTCACGGAGTTGAGCAGGTTGAGTGCCAGCACCATCAGCACGATCACCTTGCCGGCGTCACGAATGAACAGCTTGACCCGATCCCAGGTACGCAGCATCACCCCCTTCAGGGTCGGCAGGTGGTAGGGGGGCAGCTCCATCATGAAGCCGCTGCTCTCGCCGGAGAGCAGGGTGCGGCGCATGATCAACCCGGTCAGGATGGCCACCGCAATGCCGATCAGGTAGAGCAGAAACACAAGATTCTGGCCGTTGCTGGGGAAGAAGGCGGCCGCGAACAGGGCATACACCGGCAACCGGGCACCGCAGGACATGAACGGGTTCATCAGGATGGTCAGCTTGCGCTCGCGCTGGTTTTCCAGGGTGCGGGTCGCCATTACTGCCGGTACGTTGCAGCCGAAACCGACGATCAAGGGTACGAAGGCCTTTCCCGGCAGCCCGATAACACGCATCGCCCGGTCCATTACGAAGGCGGCCCGCGCCATGTAACCGGTGTCTTCCAGTACCGAAAGGAACAGGTAGAGGCAGGCGATAATGGGGATGAAGGTGGAGACCACCTGGATGCCTCCGCCCAGTCCGTCGGCGATCAGCACCCTTGCCCAGAGGGGCGTGCCGAGGCTCTCCATCCAGGCGCCCAGTCCGTCTACCACCAGGGCCCCGACCGCCTGGTCAAAGAAGTCGATGAAGGCGCCGCCGATGTTGATGGTGAACATGAACATAAGGTACATCAGCAGCATGAAGATGGGGATGCCGGCAAGCCGGTTCAGCACCACCCGGTCGATCCGGTCGGAGAGGGTCTGGCCCACTTCTCCCTGGTGCCGTATTGCCCGCTGGGCCAGGGCGTGGGCGTGGCTGTAGCGGGCATCCGCGATATGGATGTCCGCATCTTCGCCGGCCCGGTCCCGGATGTGGGACTGCCAGCGGGAGACCTGGGGGCGCAGCGCCTCCCCGGCCAGCTGGTAGGCGTGGCTGTCATCCTCCAGCAGCTTGAGCGCCAGCCAGCGGCGGTTGGCCTGCCCGGAGATCTCCCCCATGCTGGCGGTGATCTCGGTGATCGCCTGCTCCACGCTCTCCTCGTGGGTTACCTGGAAGCTGCAATCGCTGTTGCCGATCAGGTTGCGGATCGCCTGCTTGAGCCGGTCCACCCCCTCCCCGGTTACTGCCACCACCGGTATCACCGGACAGCCCAGCTCCCGGCTCAGCAGGTCGGTATCCACCTCGATCCCGCGCTTGCGGGCCACGTCCATCATGTTGAGGGCGACGATGATCGGGATGCCCATCTCCCGCAGCTGCACCGTGAAGTAGAGGTTACGCTCCAGGTTGGAGGCGTCGAGAACGTTGATGATCAGTTCAGCGTCCCGGGACAGCAGGTAGTCCCGGGTCACCTGCTCGTCGATTGATGAGGCGTCCAGGGAGTAGATCCCGGGCAGGTCG
>JAPHTA010000063.1 GCA_026196475.1 Sedimenticola sp. | reverse complement strand
GGTGATCCTGATCCTCAGCGTGCTGGCGGCCACCGCCCTGCCACGTTTCATGGACGTGCAGGAGGATGCCCACGTGGCGGCGGTGAAGGGTGCCGGTGGCGGATTCGGTTCCGCCATCTCCCTGGCCCATGCCCAGTGGGTGGCCAATGGGCATACCGGGGCTGTGAATAACTTGGTGGGTTTTGGGAATGATAATCTGAATATGAACGCCGAGGGATGGCCGATAAGCATTACAAACGGCAACGCTAACTCAAGTGCGGGTTGTCTCGAGGTATGGGAAGGAATAATGCAGAATCCCCCCCCTGCTGATACCGCCGCGGGTACTGGTATTGATTACTTGGTTGATTCAATCGGCGGAAATCGCTGCAGGTATAGATATCAACAGGCGGGTGCCATGAGCATTATCTATGACAGGGACAACGGTGAAGTCATCGTGGATTCCATATTCTTATGAATTCCATCCGTTAGCGCCCGGATCGGGGTCGGGATCAGGCCTGGCGCCGACCCCCTTGAATGGAGTGGCGGTTTCGATGCCAGTTTCAGCGCATAGCAAGGGCCCTGCACTACAGATCGCAGGAGCGGCTCCAGCCGTTCCTGCGCTGCGGTTACGGGATGCCAGGCGCCACCGACAGCAAGGCTTCACCCTGGTCGAGCTGGTGGTGGTACTGCTGGTGGCCGGGGTGTTGCTGGCAGTGGGCATGCCCCGTTTCTTCGATCAGCTCACCTTCCAGGAGTGGGGCTTCAGCGACGAGCTGGGCGGGGCGTTGCGCTATGCTCAGAAGCTGGCGGTAGCCAGTGGCTGTGATACCCAGGTGGCGATCAGTACCGGTGGCTACCAGCTGAACCAGCGGGCCAGCTGCGACAGCGGGGCCTTCACCACCCCGGTGCGGCTGCCCGGCAGCGACGCCAGCGGTTACGCAGGCAACGCCCCGGGCGGGGTCACCCTGACCCCGGTCTCTCTCTATTTCGACTCCCTGGGACGCCCGCGGGCGAGTGCCAGTGGCGCCCTGCTGGGGAACACCACGGTCAGCGTCGGCAGTCGCACTTTCACCGTGGAAGCCCAGACCGGGTACGTGCACTGATCATGGTTTCCGGATCCACAAATTCGCCATTTTTCCGGCAGAAGGGTGTCACCCTGATAGAGCTGGTGATCTCCATCATCATCCTCTCGGTGGCCACCACCGGCATCCTGATGGTGATGACCCAGACCGTCATCTCCAGTGCCGACCCGATGCTGCGGGAGCAGGCGACAGCGATTGCCCAGTCCTACATGGAGGAGATCCTGACCCTGCCCCTGGGCGATCCCGGGGGGGGCGAGGTGAACGGTCCCGAGGGCGGCGAGAGCCGCGGCACCTATGATGATGTCTGGGACTACCACGGACTGAGCGACAGCGGCGGGGCCCGGGACCAGAACGGCAACACGGTTAGCGGCCTGGAGGGCTACAACATCGCCGTTGATGTGAGTAACGACAGCCTGGGGCCCGGCACCGGCAGCCCCGCCCTGCGCATCACCGTCACAGTGACCCACGATGGCCAGGCCGCCATCATCGTGCCCCTCGTGGCCTACAGGCTGAACTGAGATGGCGCTCGAACCGGAAAATCAGCAATTGATCCAGGACTCGCCGCCCCCCTGCCATCGCTCTGCAAGCGCACCGCTGGCGAAAAGGGGCTTCTCGGTAGAGCCGCTCCTGCAGGCCTGCCACCCCGTGGATCAGGATACCTCCAGTAGGAGGCCCGCCCCCGGGCCGAAATCCCAGTGCGGCCACCGCTCCTCAGGGCGCCGCCCCCTCCAATGGATCGGGATAGCCCCTGCAGGAGGCGCGGCCCTGGGCCGATATCGCGGCGGGGCGCCGCTCCTACAGGCGGTTGTTTCAAGGTTTAAGGTGTCGGAGCCGGGCCGAAAAGGGACTCCCGATAAGCGCACAGGCCGCGCATCGCACCACTCCGATTCCTGGCGCAGCAGACAACACGGCTTCACCCTGATTGAGCTGGTGGTGGTGATCGTGATCAGCGGCATCCTGGCGGTGACCGCCTCCCAGCTGGTTCGCCAGCCGGTGGAGATGTACCAGAAACAGTCGGCCCGGGCCCGGCTGGTGGACCGGGCCGACAGTGCCCTGGTCAGGATCAGCCGTGAGCTGCGTGATGCATTGCCCAACAGTGTCCGGGTCGGCTGTGGCGGGCGTTGCCTGGAGTTTCTCCATACGTTCACCGGGGGTCGCTACCGGGAGGCACCGCTGGACGATCCCCTGCGTCTCAGTTTCAACCCGGCGGACGGGGACAGCCAGTTCGAGGTGCTGGGCCTGCTGATCGACGCCGCTCGGGTCCAGGTCGGTTCCGCCCCCGGCGACTGCCGGGACCTGAATGCCTCCTGCCTGGTGATCTACAACACCGGCCAGCTCGGCGGCAATGCCTACAACATGGACAACGCGGCCACCGTCACCGGCTTGACCACCACCCCGCAGCTGACCATCGGTTTTGACAACAGCAACTTCTCCAGCGGCCTGGCTGCCTTTCCCGCCAGCTCGCCGGATCAGCGTTTCTACCTGGTGGATACGCCGGTCAGCTACCTCTGTGATCTGGCCAGCGGCACTCTGAAGCGCTACCAGGGCTATTCTATCCGGTCCCTGCACAGCGCAGTGGATAGCGATGCCGAGCTGCTGGCCCAGAGCAACCCGGCCGAGTCGGCCCTGCTGCTGGATCAGCTGACCGCCTGCAGTTTCGATTTCAGTCCCGGCACCGCTACCCGCAACGGGCTTGCCACCCTGCGCATCAGCGTGCAGGAGCAGAATGAGTCGATCACCCTGCTGCAGCAGGCCCACCTGGGGAACATGCCGTGAAGCGCTTGCCTGGACACAGCAGCACTCGACGCAGGGCGGGCGGCTTCTCCCTGGTCAGCACCCTGTTCATCCTGGTGGTCCTTGCCGCCCTGGGTAGCTACATGGTGAGACTCAATGTCACCCAGCAGACCACCACCACCCTTTCTCTGCAATCGGTACGCGCCTGGTACGCCGCCACCAGCGGGATGGAGTGGGCGGTCTACCAGGTCGATAACGGCGGCAGCTGTCCGACCGTGCCGAGCAGTTTCACCGCCGAGGGGTTCACTGTCACCGTTACCGCCTGCAGTGCCTACCCGGTCAGCGAGGGGGCCGACAACTACACCCTGTACGATATCCAGGTAGTGGCAGAGCGGGGTAGTTTTGGCACGGTGGATTTTGTCTCGCGGAAGCTGCGGGCAACCGTGGCGGGGAGTTAAAGATGAACAGAGATGGACGTTTCCCTTATCCGCTTGTACTCCTGTTGCTTCTGCTTGTCTTCTCCAGCGGCAGCTCCGCGGCTGAATTGAAGCGGGTGCAAAGTGGTACCTTATCAAGCGGTAGCGCCACCACCCACACGGTTACCGTAAGCGCGGTGGATCCTGCACGCAGTTTCCTGATTTTCCAGACCCGGCACAGCGCCAATCGCCCCGGCGGGGCGGCCGCCGCCGGGCGCATCGCGTCTGCCACACGCCTGGAGTTCATGACCACCCGGGCCGACCCGATCGACATCCAGTGGTACCTGGTGGAGTTTGAATCGGGAGTCCTGGTTCAACGGGGCGAGGTCTATCAGAACAGTGCAACGGTCAACGTGCCGCTCACACCGGTCGCGTCGCTTGGTCAGGCGTTCGTCACCTGGTCCAAGGCGATCAACGGCTCACACAGCACCTGGGGTACCGATGACCCGATCCTGATGCAAATGACCGCAACCGACAATCTTCAGCTGCGGGCATCGGCATCGACCAGCAATCACCGGGTCTGGTGGCAGGTGATCGAGTACACCGATGCGGCTGATATCAACGTCCAGCACGGCAACGCCTCCATTGCGTCCAACCGGGACAGTGCCACTGTTTCGATCACGCCGGTCGATCTCTCCCGCAGCATTCTGCTGGCAGGCAACCGGATTGCAGCGGATGCCAGGCAGATCAATCGCCACACCCTGAGCGCAGTATTTGCCGACAGCGCCAGCATAGAGTTCGAACGGCACCGGGAAGGGGGCAACGTGGCTATCCCGGAGATCGCCTGGCAGGTGGTGGAGTTTCTGGACGGTACCCTGGTACAGTCCGGGGTTACCCGGGTGAGCAAGAACAGCAGCGGTGAGACGGAATCCCTCTCGCCGATCAATCCTCAGCGCGCCACCGCCTTTGGCTCGGCGCAGCCCGCCGGTGGCCAGAACATGGGCCGCACCAAGTATAAAAACGACGATGTCCCGGGGGTTGCCGCTTTCACCATGGGCCTGACCGCCGATACCCTGACCCTCCAGCGCAACAGCGATCTGCACGAGGCCAGCATCGGCTGGTTCGTGGTCGAGTTCCCGGCTAGCAAGCTGGCGGAGTGGCGGATGGACGAAAACAGCTGGGGCGCGGTGCAGGACAGCAGCGGCAACGACCACCACGGCAGTGCCCGCAACGGTGCGGTCACCTCCGGCCTCGATCCGGCCATTGCCGGCAGCCCGGGAACCTGTCGCTATGGCAGCTTCGATGGCAGCGACGACTATATCGACCTGGCCGGATTGCCTGACCTGACCGACAGCTTCACCATCACCGCCTGGATCAGGGCGGACCGGCTGGGCAACGACCAGCGTATCTTCGCCGATGACCAAACCAACAACGGCGGCTTCGCCTTCAGCTTGGGTGATGGCGGAAACGGCCGCCTGCGCTTCTTCTCCCGCCAGGTCAACCCGGTCAGCGTGGATACTCAGGCGGCGGTGATCAGTGCAGGGCAGTGGCATCATGTGGCGGCGGTTCATGATCGGGATGCCAAGACCCGGACTATCTACGTGGACGGCGTGGCGGTGCCCCTTAGCGGCGGTGTCACCAGTCCGGTCTACAGCGGCACCTGGGGCAGCGACCCCGGGGCGGCCAGCATCGGCGGCGAGAACAACGCGGCGGGCAGCGAGGCGGTGGCCAACTGGCGTTTCGACGGAAATATCGACGAGGTCAGGGTCTACACCTCGGCCCTGAGCCAGAGCCAGGTACAGGCGGTGAAAAACGAGACCCGCCCCTGTGCCGCCACGCCGCCCCGGGTGGTCGGCCTGTGGCGTTTCGACGAGGAGCAGTGGGACGGCTCTCCGGGCGAAGTGGTCGACAGCAGCGGGCTGGGAGGCAATGGCCGTGCCGTCGGTGATGCCAATACCCGGGACCCGGGCCGGCTCTGCCGCGCTGGCTACTTCGACGGAGCGGGGGACTTCGTACAGGTCAACAATCTCTCCAGCCAGCTGAACGGCAGTGCCAGTCTCGCCTTCTGGATCAAGACTACCCAGCGCGGCGACAACACCGCTTGGCGAGCGCCGGGCGTTACCGGCGTGGAACAGTCCGGGGGCACTGATGATATCTTCTGGGGCTGGCTGGATGCGGCTGGACGTATCGGCGTCTCGGTGGGTAACGATAGCAGCACCAAGTCCACCGTATCGATCAGCGACGGTAGCTGGCACCACGTGGTTCTGACCCGGGACGCCACGGTGGGTGCCTACAAGATCTATATCGATGGTGCCTACAACCAGGGTGGGGCGATAGCCGCCGGCACCATCGGCAACGCCTACGCCAGTATCGGCCGGATCGAGGATACCGGCGGTTCGCCGGTCTACCTGCAGGGTGAGCTGGACGAGGTGATGGTGTTCGACGGCGTGGTGAGCGACGCCGAGGTACTGGCCGGCTACAGCAACCACCTCGCCGGCAGGAACTGGGATGGCAGTGAACGGATCTGTCCCGCCTCGGACGCCTTCGCCTTCAACTGTGTCGAGCCGGGAGGTGACGCCCTGTCTGGCCGGCTCCTGACCCAGCGGGTAGGGGATGCGATCACCCTTGAGGTGGTTGCCCTGAAGGATAGTGACGGGGACGGCAATGCGGACGGGGTGGAGACCGATTTTGCCGGAACCGCCGATCGCAGCGTGACCGTTGAACTGGTGGACACCTCGACAGCCGCAGCCTGTGATGCCTACCCGGCGCTGAATCCGGCCGCCAGCCAGGGAGTGCTGTTCACCGCCAGCGATGCCGGTCGCAGGAATACCATTCCATTTACCTTGGCCAAGGCCTACCGCTCCCTGGGATGCCGGGTCACCGACAATACGACTGCGACCCCGGTGGTGGGTTGCTCCTCGGATCTGTTCGCGGTGCGCCCGCTGGAGCTGGTGGTGACGGCGCCGGTGCTGAACAATGCCACCGACAGTGGGGCGCCCACTGCGGTGGCGGGCAGCAGCTTCGCGCTGCAGGCGGAGAGCGTTGCCGGCTACGACGGGACGCCACTGGTGGACGGCAGCAAGCTGCAGGCCCATGCCGGTGCCGTGGTGATCGGTACCCTGAATGGAGGTTTCAACGCCGCCGGTCCTCTCACCGGCAGTGCCAGCGGCAGCTTCAGCTACAGCGAGGTGGGCAACTTCCGACTACTGGCGGAAGGCGTCTACGATGCCACCTTTACCCTGGTCGACCAGCCGTCGGACTGCACCAATGATTTCTCCAATACCCGGGTCGGCGGCAAGGTCGGCTGCAAGTTCGGCAATAGCAGCGATTCGGACTGGGTCGGCCGTTTTATTCCGAACGACTTCATCCTGGCCATCACCGATCACGGCGTGCTGCAGAACAGTTGCCTGGCCGGTGGCTTCAGTTACGCCGGCCAGGCGATCGGTTATGCCCCGTCCCTGAATCCCACCGCCACCATCACCGCGCGCAACAGCAGTGGCGCCACCACCCTCAACTACACCGGCGCCTACAACAAGTTGCCCCTGGTCGGCATCAACATGCCGAATGTGACCAGTGATGCCAGTCAGCTGGGGGTGGACGGGGTGAACCGGGTGGGTCTCTCCTGGAGCCTGGGTTCACCGGGGCTGAGCGACAACGGGGACGGCACCCTGACCTTTACCCTGAACGGGGACAGCTTCACCTGGGGTCGTAGTACAAACGATATGGTCGCCCCCTTTACCGGTGACCCGGCGCTGGTGGTGCAATCGATCACTGATAACGACGGTGTCACCGGCAGCGGCCTGCCCCAGACCTTCTCCCCCAGCGGCACACCGGTACGCTACGGTCGACTGAGCATGCGCAACGCCCAGGGATCGGAGCTGCAGCCTTTGAGCATACCCCTGCAGGCGGAGTACTACGCCGGGCCGGCAAGCGGATTTGTCGAGAACACGGAGGACCACTGCAGCCAGGGGCTGCAGGTCAGCCTGGCGGATATCGATCCAACGGACGGCCTGGTGGCGACCACCGGGGCCGGTCGGAACACCGCAATCTATGCGCCAGCGTCAGTGGCCGGTGGTTACGCCGCTTCGGACCTCAGCGATCTCACCCTGCTTTTCGTCGAGCCGGCGACCGGAGGTCTCTTCAACCTCAACCTGCAGGCGCCGGGACAGGGCAATACCGGAAGTGCCAACGTGATTGTGGATGCGCCGTCGTGGTTGGAGTATGACTGGGACGGGAGTGGGGCAGGAGACCCGACGGCCCGGGCCACTTTCGGTATCTTCAGTCGCTCCGGCGGATTGATCTACCAGCGGGAAAACCGCTAGCGGATTGTTTGCTGTATCGCGCCTGTAGGGCCTGTAGGTTGGGGTGAGTTCGCGAACCCCAACATCCGGCGTTGCATGTACCCTGATTCGTTGGGGTTCGCTCTGTTCACCCCAACCTACAAACTACGCATTGCGATTCGGACACCGGCCGCCTACTCCATGTGCCCGCTGCCGGAGAGGCCACCCTCCAGCACGTAGACGTCGAAGCCCTCCTGGCTGAGGATGAAGGCGCAGGTGGCGCT
>JAPHTA010000154.1 GCA_026196475.1 Sedimenticola sp. | reverse complement strand
TCGGCCACTCAAAACAGGAGACCAGGGGAGCATCGTGAGCAAGCCAAACATCCAGCTCGACAAGAGCGGCAGACTCAAGCACTTCCTCACCATCGACGGCCTCAAACGGGAGATGCTGAACGAGATCCTGGATACAGCCGAGTCCTTCACCGGGGTCTCCGAGCGGGAGGTGAAAAAGGTCCCACTGCTGCGTGGCAAGACCATCTGCAACCTGTTCTTCGAAAACAGCACCCGCACCCGCACCACCTTCGAAGTGGCGGCCAAGCGACTCTCCGCCGACGTGCTCAACCTGAACGTCAGTACCTCCTCCACCACCAAGGGAGAGACCCTGCTCGACACCCTGCGCAACCTGGAGGCGATGCACGTCGACATGTTCGTGATTCGCCACTCGGACAGTGGCGCCGCGCACTTCTTCGCCACCCACGCAGCACCCCACATCAGCGTCATCAACGCCGGTGACGGGCAGCACGCCCACCCCACCCAGGCGATGCTCGACATGTTCACCATCCGTCGCCACAAAGGGGATTTCACCGGCCTGCGGGTCGCCATCGTGGGGGATATCCTGCACTCCCGGGTGGCCCGTTCACAGATCCTGGCACTCAACACCCTGGGTACCTCGGAGGTACGGGTGATCGCTCCCCGCACCCTGCTGCCGCCGGAGCCAAGAGCACTCGGCGTGCACGTGTTCCATGACCTGGAGGAGGGGATCCGCGACGTCGACGTGGTAATCATGTTGCGCCTGCAGAAAGAGCGCATGACGGGCGCCCTGCTGCCCAGCGAGCACGAGTATTTCCAGCTCTACGGCCTCACCGAGAAACGCCTCAAGGTGGCCAAGCCGGACGCCATCGTGATGCACCCGGGACCGATCAACCGGGGCGTGGAGATGGACTCCCAGGTGGCCGATGGCCCACGCTCGGTGATTCTGCAACAGGTCAGCTTCGGTATCGCGGTGAGGATGGCGGTGATGTCCATGACCATGGGCACCCAGGCCCAGGGAGCGGCAAACAAATGACGGTAAAGAGCACCCGAATCCTCGGCGGACGCCTGATCGACCCGGCCAACGGTATCGATCGTGTCTGCGACATCTACATCCATAATGGCCGGGTAGCATCGTTTGACGAACCACCAGCGGGACTCGAAATCCAGCACACCATCGACGCCAGCGGCCAGATCGTCTGTCCGGGCCTTGTTGATCTCAGCGCGCGGATGCGCGAACCGGGGAACGAGCACATCGCCACCATCGCCAGCGAGACCGCGGCAGCGGCCAGGGCCGGCATCACCACCCTCTGCTGCCCGCCGGATACCGACCCGGTGATCGACACACCGGCGGTGGTCACCCTGCTGCTGCGACGGGCCAAGCGCCCCTCCCGGGCGCGCCTGCTGCCGATCGGCGCCCTTACCCAGCAACTGGAGGGGGAACACCTGAGCGAGATGGTGGCCCTCAAGCGGGCCGGCTGCGTAGCCATGAGCAACGCCTACGCCCCACTCGCCAATACCCTGGTCGAGCGCCGCGCCCTGGAGTACGCCGCCACCTTCGGTATCACCGCCATCCTGCGCCCGGAAGACCGCCACCTGCGCAACGACGGTTATGTCCACGAGGGCCCGGTCAGCGCCCGCCTCGGCCTGCCCGGCATCCCGGAAGCGGCGGAGTCGGTGGCAGTGGCCCGTGACCTGGCACTGGCCGAGCATACCGGCTGCCGGATCCACTTCCACCTGCTCTCCAGCGGCACCGCCGCGCGCATGATCGAGCAGGCCCAGCAGCAACGCCTGGACGTCTCGGCCAACGTGGCGGCACATCAGCTGCACCTGACCGAGATGGATATCGAGGAGTTCGACAGCAACTGTCACCTCAACCCCCCCCTGCGCAGCCTGGCCGACCGGGAAGCCCTGCGCCAGGCCGTGGCCAGGGGTGTTATCGCTGCCATCTGCTCTGACCACCAGCCGCTCAAGGCGGACGCCAAGGAGGCACCCTTTCCCTCCACGGCCACCGGCATCTCGGGTCTGCAGACGCTGCTGCCGCTGACCCTGAAGCTGGTGCATGAGGGAGTCCTGTCACTCTCCGATGCCATCGCCCGGGTCACCTGCGGTCCGGCCAATATCCTGGGACTGCCCTACGGTCGGCTGGATATCGGCAGCACCGCTGACATCTGCATCTTCGATCCCGCACGGCACTGGGAGCTGAAACGGGAGGAGTTGCCCGGCAATGGCGCCAACACCCCCTTCATCGGCTGGGAGTTCCAGGGCCAGGTGACCCACACCCTGCTGGAGGGGCGGGTGGTATACCAACACGACAGTCAACCATGAACCACGACGACACCATGACAAACAGCCGATCGCACCGCGGAACCATCTTTGTGGAAGAGGCGGAGATTCTCGCCCACCAGGCCTTCGACGGCGACCAGTACATCCTGCGGGTGCGGGCACCCCGTTGTGCAGCAAAAGCGGAACCCGGCAGCTTCGCCCACATCCAGTGCGGTCCCTCGAAGCCCCTGCGACGTCCCATCTCGATCATGCGCACCTCACCGGACCAGGGCTGGGTGGAGTTTCTCTACAAGGCGGTAGGTAAAGGTACCCGGCTGCTGGCCACGCGCTGCGTGGGTGAACGGATCAGCATGATGGGACCAATCGGGGTTCCATTCCGGCTCAACCCGGAACGGCCGCGCCCGCTGCTGATCGGCGGCGGCGTCGGCATGCCGCCGATGATCTTCATCGCCCAGATGCTGGCCCGAAACCCGGACTGGAAGCCGCTGGTCATTCTCGGCTCGGAAGTCCCTTTCCCCTTTAAACCTCAACCTTCCTCCATCTTGTTGCCCGGCATGCCGGACGGGGTGATCGCCAGCATGCCGTTGCTGGACGAGTGGCGGATTCCCAGTCGCCTGGCCAGCCTGCAGGGGTTCGCCGGCTGTTTCGAAGGCTACGTGACGGACCTGGCGCGCCGCTGGCTGGACAGCCTGGGCAACGAGGAGCTGGGCGAGGTGGAGATCCTCTCCTGCGGCCCCCACCCGATGCTGGAGGGGGTGGCAAACCTGGCGCGGGAGTATGGACTGCCCTGCCAGGTATCCCTGGAGGAGTTCATGGCCTGTGGCGTGGGTGGTTGTGCCGGGTGCGTGGTGGAGGTACAGACCGATGACGGCCCCGCCATGAAACGGGTCTGCGTTGATGGCCCGGTATTTGAGGCCAGCCGGGTTTTTTCGGCGGCCTGATCCGGATCGATCGCGGGGAGCGGGCCGGGGAACCGGCGCCTATATCCTACATCTCTTCCTGATCGATCAAGTCGACGGCTTCCATGCGCGCTGCATAACGCTCCGCATCACCGCCACCGAGCTTGATCATCAGCCGTACCTCGTTCGCCGAGTCCGCATGCAGGATCGCATCGTCATAGGTGATCTCACCCTCGCTGTAGAGGTTGTAGAGGGCCTGGTCGAAGGTCATCATGCCCTGCTCGGTGGAGCGCTTCATCAACTCCTTCAGCTTGTGCACCTCGCCCTTGCGGATCAGGTCGGTGGCCAGGGGCGTGTTGACCAGGGTCTCCACCACCGGGCGCCGGCTCTTGCCGTCGGGGCGTCGCACCAGCTGCTGGGCGACGATCGCCCGCAGGTTCAGAGAGAGGTCCATGAACACCTGGTCGCGCCGGTCCTCGGGGAAGAAGTTGATAATACGGTCGAGCGCCTGGTTGGCGTTGTTGGCGTGCAGGGTGGTCAGTACCAGGTGGCCGGTTTCGGCAAACGCCAGGGCGTGGTCTATGGTCTCCCGGGTGCGGATCTCGCCGATCAGGATCACGTCCGGCGCCTGGCGCAGGGTATTTTTGAGCGCCACCTCGTAGGACTCGGTATCGATCCCCACCTCGCGCTGGGTAATGATGCAACCGTCGTGGTTGTGGATGAACTCGATCGGGTCCTCGATAGTGACGATGTGCCCGGAGCTGTTGCGATTGCGGTAGCCGACCAGGGCAGCCAGGGAGGTGGACTTGCCAGTTCCGGTGGCACCGACAAACACCACCATGCCACGCTTGGCCATTGCCAGGTCCTTCAGGATCGGCGGCAGAAGCAGGTCCTCGATCTCCGGGATTCGGGTCTCGATCCGCCGCAGCACCATGCCTACCGCATCCCTCTGCACGAAAGCGCTGACCCGGAAACGCCCGGCCCCCTTGGAACTGACCGCGAAGTTACACTCGTTGGTCTGGGAAAACTCTTCCCGTTGCGCCGGTGACATGATGCTCACCACCAGCTCCCGCGACTGGTCATCGGTGAACTTGCCCTTGGCCACCGGCATGATGCGACCGTTGACCTTGATACAGGGGGGCATACCCGCGGTCACAAACAGGTCTGAAGCCTTCTTCTGTGCCATCAGGTTCAGAATCGCCTTGAAATCCACACTTCCCTCTCTCCCGGACTGGACCGGTTCCTGGTAACTCGACTATTGCCGTATTTCGATCAGGCAAAAATCTCCTTGTTGGCCGCCTTGGAGCGGGCATCGATACGGCTGATCATACCCTTGCTCACCAGCTCCTGCAGATGCTGGTCCAGGGTCTGCATGCCATGCGCCTGGCCGGTCTGGATCGCCGAGTACATCTGCGCCACCTTGTCCTCGCGGATCAGGTTGCGGATGGCGGGTGTGCCGACCATGATCTCCCAGGCCGCGGTGCGCCCGCCGCCGATCTTCTTCATCAGGGTCTGGGCAATCACCGAACGCAGCGATTCCGAAAGCATGGAGCGGACCATCGATTTCTCCCCGGCCGGGAACACGTCGATGATACGATCGATGGTCTTGGCCGCGGAGCTGGTGTGCAGGGTGCCGAACACCAGGTGCCCGGTCTCCGCCGCGGTCAGTGCCAGGCGGATCGTCTCCAGGTCACGCAGCTCGCCGACCAGGATGATATCCGGGTCCTCACGCAGCGCCGAGCGCAGCGCCTCGGAGAAACCGAGCGTATCCCGGTGCACCTCGCGCTGGTTGATCAGGCACTTCTTGCTGGTATGCACAAACTCGATCGGATCCTCGATGGTGAGGATGTGGGCGTACTCGCTGTCGTTCTTGTAATCCATCATCGCCGCCAGGGTGGTGGACTTGCCGGAACCGGTGGGTCCGGTCACCAGCACCAGTCCCCGGGGGACGTTGACGATGTCCTTGAAGGTCTCGGGACAGCCCAGATCCTCCAGGGTCAGCACCTTGGAGGGAATGGTACGAAACACCGCCGAGGCGCCCCGGTCCTGGTTGAAGGCATTGACACGGAAGCGCGCCAGGCCGGGAATCTCGAAGGAGAAATCGGTCTCCAGAAACTCCTCGTAATCCTTGCGCTGCTTGTCGTTCATGATGTCGTACACCAGCCCGTGTACGACCTTGTGGTCCAGCGCCGGCACATTGATACGGCGGATGTCGCCATCCACCCGGATCATCGGCGGCAGTCCCGCTGATATGTGCAAGTCTGAGGCCTCGTGCTTGACACTGAAGGCAAGAAGCTCAGCAATATCCATACACCCCGTCTCCCGTCTTGAATGTTCTGTTTGCCCGACATGCCGCAACCCCTGTCCCGGCACGCCATCCGCAGTGGTTATCGGCAGTCATTGGGTAAACTGACGTTTTTTGTTCTAATAGCGATCGGTGAACTCCAGCCCACCACAAACCTATTATAGACACAGAGGCCCAGCAAGATCATGCCCTCGATCATGACACGGCTCGAATCGGTAAGAAATCAGATTCAGACCGCGACAGAGAAGTACCGGCGCCCTGCCGGCTCGGTGCAGTTGCTTGCCGTCAGCAAGACCCGCCCGGCGGAGGATATTCTGCAGGCACTTACCGCCGGACAGAGGCGCTTCGGCGAGAGCTACATCCAGGAGGCCCTGGAGAAGATCGAACAGCTGAAGGGACAACCGATCGAGTGGCACTACATCGGCAGGATACAGGGAAACAAGACCCGCTCCATAGCGGAAAACTTCGACTGGGTTCACAGTATCGAGAAAAGCAAGCAGCTCAGGCGCCTCAACGACCAGCGCCCGGAGCATCTGCCCCGCCTCAACGTCTGCCTGCAGGTAAAAATCGACGACGAGGAGAGCAAGGGCGGCCTCGGCCCGGAGCAGGCGGCGGAACTGGTGGCGCAGATGGCCAGCTACCCGCGACTCCACCTGCGCGGACTGATGACCCTGCCGGCCCCGTCCGACACCCTGGAGGCGCAGCGCCGCCCGTTCCGGCTGCTGCGCGAGCTGCGCGACCGGCTGGCGACACCGGAGCTGCCCCTGGAGACCCTCTCCATGGGCATGAGCAACGACCTGGAGGCGGCCATCGCCGAGGGCGCCAGCCTAGTGCGGATCGGAACCGCCATCTTCGGCCCCCGCGACTATTCCGCAGGATAGCCGAAGCACGGGATACATCGCCTGCCACGAATGCGATAGGATAGGCCCATCGTTTCACCGGCATCTTCCAACCAACCACGGCAAAGCAGAATGAGTGACAACAGCAGCGAAACCATAGCATTCATCGGCAGCGGCAACATGGCGGCCAGCCTGATCGGCGGCCTGGTGGCCGATGGCTATGATCCACAGCACATCATCGCCAGCGACCCCAGCCAGGAGAAGCTGGCCGACCTGTGCGCCCGTTTCAGCATCCGCTCTGCGAGTGACAACAGCAGCGCGGTCGCGCAGGCGGACGTGGTGGTGCTGGCAGTCAAGCCGCAGATGCTGGAGCAGGTGTGCCAGGACCTGGCCCCGCAGGTACAGCAGGGCAAGCCCCTGGTGGTCTCGATCGCCGCCGGCATCCGGGAGCAGCACCTGCAGACATGGCTGGGTGGAAAGGTAGCGCTGGTGCGCAGCATGCCCAACACTCCGGCCATGCTGCAGTCCGGTGCTACCGTGCTGCACGCCGGGGCCGGTGTCAGCGAGACACAGCGGGACCTGGCAGAGTCGATCCTGCGAGCGGTCGGACTTACCCGCTGGGTCGATGACGAGGCACTGATGGACGTGGTGACGGCGCTCTCCGGCAGCGGCCCGGCCTACTTCTTCCTGGTTATGGAGGCGATGGAGGAGGCTGCCACCGGGAACGGACTGGACGCCGAAAGCGCCCGCCTGCTGACCATCCAGACCGCCCTCGGCGCCGCCCGCATGGCGATCGAGAGCAGCGACAGTCCAGCCACCCTGAGACAGAAGGTCACCTCCCCCGGCGGCACCACCGAACGGGCGCTGTCGATACTGGAAGAGGGACAACTGCGTACTCTGTTCAAGAAGGCGATCGAGGGCGCCGCCGAGCGCTCACGGGAGCTCTCCCGCATGATGGGTGAACATTGATGGGATCCGGCTACCTGACCAACCCGCTGAGCTTCCTGATCCAGGTCGTCTTCGACCTCTATATCCTGGTGGTCATGCTGCGCTTCCTGCTGCAGCTGGTGCGGGCCGACTTCTACAACCCGATCTCCCAGTTCTGCGTCAGGATGACTGCGCCCCTGCTGCGCCCGCTGCGCCGGGTGATACCGGGAGTTGGCGGTGTCGATGTTGCCTCCATCGTGCTGATGCTGCTGCTGAAGATCGTCGAGCTGACCCTGATCATGCTGATTGCCGGTCAGGGCTCGCCACTGCTCAACGCCATCGCCCTGGCGCTGCCGGAACTGATCGAACTGACCCTCAACGTGTTCCTGTTCGCGATCCTGATCCAGGTGATCCTGAGCTGGATCAACCCCGGCACCTACAACCCCGCAGTCTCGCTGCTGCACACCATCACCGACCCGCTGCTGCGCCCGGCACGAAGGCTGATCCCGCCGATCGGCGGCATCGACCTGTCTCCCATGGCGGTACTGGTGGCGATCCAGCTGCTGAAGATGCTCCTGTTGCCGCCCCTGCGGGCGCTCACCACCGGCCTCTTCCTGTAGTGACCGACACCTGGTTCCGCTGGGAGGGCGAGGATCTGCTGCTGCAACTGCGGGTCCAGCCAAGAGGGGGCAGTGACCGCTTCATTGAGCCCCACGGCGACCGCTACAAGATACGTATCACCGCGCCACCGGTGGACGGCAAGGCCAATGCCCACCTGCAGCGCTTTCTGGCCCGGGCCTTCGGCGTCGGCCGCAACCGGGTTACCCTGGTCAACGGCGAAACCAGTCGCAACAAGACCTTCCGCATCGAAATGCCGCGCAAATTTCCGATCACGCTCACAAAACCGTAACAAATAGTCGCCCTTTTGCTGCCATTTCAAGGCAGTAGACGACAAACTCACTATAATTTCTCGAAGTATGGTACCGGTCTATAGTAAGATCAGCCGATGCAACGGAAGGGAGCCCCCCTGTGGAGCAAACGCGACTGGAAAGGCAGCTCAAGGCCTACGAACAGTGGAAGGCGGATATTATCCGCACCGTCCGGCTCTATCACCAGTGGCTGAACAAGCACCGGCTGACCAGCAACGAGAGCGAAAAACGCATCCGCGAATGCCTCGCCACCCTCTACAGTGACCGCCTAACCGTGGCCTTCGTGGCCGAGTTTTCCCGTGGCAAGACCGAGCTGATCAACGCGATATTCTTCTCCGACTACGGGCGTAGACTGCTCCCCTCCACCGCGGGTCGCACCACCATGTGTCCGACCGAGCTCTTTTACGACCAGAAGGCTGACCAGGCCTACGTGAGACTGCTGCCTATCGAGACCCGGCTGCAGGATACCGGCATCCGGGAACTCAAGAAAAGGCCTGCCATGTGGGTCACCTACCCGCTCGATCTCGATTCCGCCGACCAGGTGGAGGAGTGCCTGCAGGAGGTGGTCAAGACAAGGCAGGTAAGCCTGGCCGAAGCGGTCAGGCTCGGCATGTACGATGCCCAGCAGCACCCCAACCAGAGCCGACCACCGGAATTCGTGGAGATTCCCAAGTGGCGCCACGCCCTGATCAGCTTTCCCCATCCCCTGCTGCGCCAGGGGTTGACCATTCTCGACACGCCGGGCCTCAACGCCCTCGGCAGCGAGCCGGAGCTGACGCTCAACATGCTGCCCTCGGCCCAGGCGGTTCTGTTCGTGCTGGCGGCGGACGCCGGGGTCACACGCAGCGACCTGGAGATGTGGCAGAACCACATCAAGGGTTTTCAGCGCAGCCGCCAGCGCGGGCTGATGGTGGTACTGAACAAGATCGATACCCTGTGGGACGAACTGCAGGACGAAAACAGTATCAGTGAGGCCATCAGCCGTCAGCAAACCCATACTGCTCAGATCCTCGGCGTGAAGCGCAGCGCCATCTTCCCGGTCTCGGCCCACAAGGGGCTGCTGGCCAAGATCAAACACGACGACCGGCTGATGGAGCAGAGCCGGCTGCAGGCCCTGGAACAGTACCTGTCCAACGACATCCTGGACTCCCGGCAGGAGATCATCCGCGACACGGTCACCGCCGAGATCAGCCAGATGGTGGAGAACACCCGTGGCATCGTTGCCACCAAGCTGAACGGCATCCAGCGACAGCTTGACGAGCTGCGCCAGCTCAGCGGCAAGAGTCACGACATGATCGAACACATGATGACCCAGACCCGCGCCGAGCAGTCCGAGTACATGCAGAACGTGAACAGCTTTCAGGCCAGCCGCAAGGTGCTGAAGGAGCAGGCGGTCACCCTGCGCGAAGCGCTCGACCTGAAGCAACTGGAGCGTTCGATAAACGCCACACAGAATGCGATGACCGACAACTGGACCACCCTCGGGCTGCAGTCCAACATGCGCGCCCTGTTCGATGACATGCGCAAGAACATGCAGATCGTGGTCGACCAGAGCGAGCAGGCCCGCAAGCTGATTCGCAGCATCTACCGACGCTTCCAGAACGAGCACGGCTTCACCGTGGTACAGCCAAAAATGTTCTCGATCATGCGCTACCGGGTGGAGCTGGAGATGCTCTACCAGGAGGCGGAGATCTTCCGCAAGAG
>JAPHTA010000161.1 GCA_026196475.1 Sedimenticola sp. | reverse complement strand
GGGAGTCTGACATGCAGGCTCTATTCGATGTATCATGCGCGTTTCCAGTCGGCTGTTTGGTGAGGAGAAGATGGCAACGTACAGTACCAACGAGTTCAAGGGCGGTCTGAAGATCATGCTGGACAACGACCCTTGCTCCATTATTGAAAACGAATTTGTGAAGCCTGGCAAAGGCCAGGCCTTCAACCGGGTAAAGATTCGCAACCTGAAGACCGGCCGGGTAATCGAGCGCACCTTCAAATCCGGCGAGACGGTCGAGGCCGCCGACGTGATGGAACTGGAGATGCAGTACCTATACACGGATGGCGAGTTCTGGCACTTCATGCACCCGGATACCTTCGAGCAGGTGAGTGCGGATGCCAACGCGGTCGGTGAGTCGGTCAAGTGGCTGAAAGACCAGGACATGTGTACCGTGACCCTGTGGAACGGGACGCCGATCATCGTCGAAGTGCCCAACTTCGTGATCCTTGCCATTACCGAGACTGACCCCGGCCTGAAGGGTGACACCTCCGGCGGCGGCGGCAAGCCGGCCACTCTGGAGACCGGCGCGGTGGTACGGGTGCCGCTGTTCGTGCAGACCGGCGAACTGATCAAGGTCGATACCCGTTCCGGCGAGTACGTCTCCCGGGCCAAAGAGGAGTGAGTGGAGCTGCGCCGGCCTGTGTCTGATCCGAAGGACGGCTGGCGTCCCGGGGCCTCGATCGAGATGCTGCGGCTGCGGGCGCAGCTGCTGGCGCAGATTCGTGATTTTTTCCGCCAGCGGGGGGTGATGGAGGTGGAGACCCCCGTCTGCTCCCGCTGCGCCACCACCGATCCTGCCATCGAGTCTCTGCGCACGCGCTTTACCGGTCCCCGGGCCGCCGACGGCCTGCCGCTCTATCTGCACACCTCCCCCGAGTTTGCCATGAAGCGGCTGCTGGCGGCCGGTTCGGGACCCATCTACCAGATATGCAAGGTGTTCCGCGATGGTGAAGCGGGGGCGCGACACAATCCCGAATTCACCCTGCTGGAGTGGTACCGGCCCGGTTTCGATCACCACCGCCTGATGGATGAGGTGGAGGCGCTGCTCCTGCATCTCGTTCCGGAGTCTCACCCGGCCCGACGTCTCAGCTACCAGGCGCTGTTCCAGCAGTACCTGCAGATCGATCCGCAGCAGGCCTCGATCGGGGACCTGCGTCGCTGTGCGGAAAGTCAGGGGCTGGCCGATGCCGGGCGGCTGCAGCTGGCGGACCGCGATGCCTGGCTCGACCTGCTACTCAGTCACTACATCGAGCCCCGCCTGGGTCAGGGGGCCTGTTTCGTCTACGACTATCCGGCCAGCCAGGCCGCGCTGGCGCGGATCCGTCCCGGTTCGCCGCCCCTGGCGGAGCGTTTCGAGCTGTACCTGGATGGTATCGAGCTGGCCAACGGTTTCCATGAGCTGACCGATGCCGCGCAACAGCGTGCGCGATTTGAACAGGAGTGCGAGGCGCGTCAACGGAGCGGGCTGCCCGAGGTTCCGATGGATCATCGAATGCTGCAGGCCCTGGAACATGGCCTGCCCCGGAGTGCGGGGGTGGCGCTGGGTATCGACCGGCTGCTGATGTGGCTCGGTGGTGCCAGCCACATCGGAGAGGTGCTGGCCTTCTCCCTCGACCGCGCCTGAATTCCGGTTTAACCGACCCGCCGGGCGATCCGGCTCCCCATCTGTACACTGCTTCCGGGACCCATTGACGGCTCCCACTCGATGCTGCCCTTGGGGAACAGCAGAATCACCGTGGAGCCCATGTTGAACCGGCCCATCTCGCTGCCTCTCTCAAGACTTACCGGGTTGGGCGGTGCCTCCGGATAGTGCCATTGGCTGATGCGCCGGGAGGACGGGGCCACCGTGCCCGCCCACACCGTGTCCATGCTGGCGACAAAGATCGCTCCCACCATGATCAGCGCCATCGGTCCCTGTTCGGTCTGGAACAGGTTGACCAGCCGTTCATTGCGGCTGAACAGGCGCGGTACCACCCGGGTGGTGGAGGGACTGACGCTGAACAGGCGTCCCGGGATATGGGTCATCTGCTGCAGGCTGCCGGCTACCGGCATGTGGATACGGTGGTAGTCCCGTGGCGAGAGATAGATGGTGGCGAACTCGCCGTCCTGGAACTGTTCGCCCCAACGGACGTCGTCGCCCAGCAGTTCCGCGAGATCGTACTCCTGCCCCTTGGCCTGGAAGATACGTCCGCCCTCGATCGATCCGCACTGGCTGACGGTACCGTCAACCGGCGAGATCACGCTGTCGTCGCTGTCATCCAGCGGCCGGGCCTCGGCTTTCAGACGCCGGGTGAAAAAGGCGTTGAAGCTGGGGTAGCGCTGCGGATCCGGCTCCTCGGCCAGCGACATGTCCACCCGGTAGAGCCGGATGGCACTCTTGATCAGGAGGTCCTTCAACGGCGCCCACTGCTGCCGGGTCAGCCAGTACATCGCCTGGGAGAGGAGGTGGTGGGGCAGCAGGTAGAGCAGCAGGGCAAACAGCCTGTCGGCCAGGGAGGCGTCCCTGGAGGGGGATCGGTTTTCAGGGTGATTCATTCAGATTTCCGTTGTCGGCGCAGTCCCGGGGATACTACCGGTTAGCCCGGGGCAGGTAAACGGAGAGGTTCAGGCGACCGGCGTGTCGTTCCGGTTGCCCCAGTCGGACCAGGAGCCCGGGTAGCCCTTTACCCTCGGGTAGCCGAGCCACTTCAGCATGATGTATGAGAGGGAGGAGCGGTGGTGGGTGTGGCAATAGGTGACCACCTGCTGCTCCGGTCGGACGCCCAGCTGGTCCAGTATCGACTTCAGGACGTCACGCTCCTTCAAGCGCAGGTTGCGGGACTGATCCAGCGCCAGCATCCAGTCCATGTTGATCGCCCCCGGGATATGCCCGCCCCGCTCGGCATAGCGCTTGACGCCGCTGAACTCGTCCGGGGTGCGGGCATCCAGCAGGGCGACGTCGGGCGACTCCAGGTGCTGCAGGATATATTCCCTGTCGGCTACCGGGGTGCTGTCCGGGGCTGCATTGAAGTGACGGAAGACCGGTTCCACCGGTGTCTGCTGTACCGGATAGCCCTCGTTGGCCCAGGCGTGCAGTCCGCCATTCAGGAGCGAGAAGTGTTGGTGACCCATGGCCTCCAGGGTCCATAGCAGACGCGCCGCCTTGCCGCCCCCTTCGTCGTCATAGGCCACCACGTGGATGCTGTCGTCAATGCCGATGCCGGAGAGGGTCTGCTCCAGCTCTGCCATTGGCGGCACCAGGCCCAGGGTCGGCTTGCGATTGGCGACAATATTCCGGTAATCCAGGAACACCGCCCCGGGTACGTGCAGCTGGGCATAGGTTGATGGCTTGGTCAGGTCTACCACCAGCAGGCCTTCCTGCTCCAGTATCGGGGCGAGGGCGTCGGGTTCGACGATCAGGGGAAGGTCCAGCTTGCTCATGTCGGTTATCCGGGTGGTTACGGGTTGAGTCTAGCAGATGGAGACATCTGCCCCGCTTTCAAGGCTTTCAAGGCATGGCCGGGATTGCCACGGACCCGGCGCCACCCGCGAAGGCTGGCACCGGGTCTGGCGGGTGGGTCAGGTGGGAATGTATGGTCCCAGGTTGCCCTTGAACGTGTCGTGGGGGTAAATGGTCTCCTCGCGCTTGACCTGCTCCACGATTCCCAGCAGGTCGTACTGGCCGGTCATGCTGTCCGGTCCGTTGCCCTTCATCACCAGCATGTCCTTGAAGCACTGGTGGTCTTCGCCGCGGTAGAAGGTCTCGCCTGGACCGATCCCCATGTAGCGCGAATTCTCCAGGGTCTTGATCACCTCCGGCGGATAGAACGTGCCGGCCTTTTCGCAGGCGTTTGCATAGAGCAGGGTCTGGACGTAACAGGTGTGGGCCGCCTGGGACGGCGGGAAGCCGTACTTGTCGGTGAAACTTTTCACGAATGCCTGGGAGCCCTTGTCCTGCAGGGTCCAGTTCCAACCGGTGGTACCGAATACCCCATCCAGGTTGGAGGCGCCGGCACCCTTGGCCATCACCCTGCTGATCAGTGGAACCACCACCTCGATATTCTTGCCGTTCTTCTGCAGGTCGCGCAGGCCGAACTCAACCGCCTGGGTGAGTGAATTGACCATGTCCTTGCCGTAGTGGTTGAGGATCAGCACGTCCGCATCCGAGTTGAGGATGGCGGTGATGAACATGGAGAAATCATTCGAGCCGAGCGGTGTCATGATGTTGTTTACCGTGGTCCAGCCCTCTTTCTCGGTGAACTCCTTCATCGAGGCGTACTGGGTGTGACCCCAGGAGTAGTCCGCGGTGAGGTGGAAGGCGCGTCTGTCTCTGCCGTAGTTCCGCGCCAGAACCGGTGCCAGCGCCTTGCCGCTCATATAGGCGTTGAAGAAGTGGCGGAAGCCGTAGCGTCTACGATCTTTGCCGGTGGTGTCATTGGAGTGGGTCAGTCCGCACATGAAGATCACGCCCCTCTCCTGCGCCAGGTACTGCTGGGCGATGGCCACCGAGCTGGACGAGCCTCCGGAGAACATGATGACCCCGTCCTGCTCGATCATGCGTCGGGCGCTGATGCGTGCCCGTGCCGGGTTGGACGAGGTGTCGCCAACCACGTAGTCGACACGTTTGCCCAGGACGCCGTTGCCCTTCAGTGCCAGAGGTTGCAGGGTATCCAGCATGCCGCCGCCGTTGTTCAGGTGCTCCACCGCCAGCTTATAGGCGCGCCCCTCGTCCGCCCCTTCGTCGGCGTATGCGCCGGACTGAGGATAGTTGAAGCCGAACGTTACACTGCTGCCCTTCACCGGGTAGTTGCCGATACTGCTCTCCGCCCAGGCATCCTT
>JAPHTA010000289.1 GCA_026196475.1 Sedimenticola sp. | reverse complement strand
CGCGCTCCTTTGGAGCCACCAAAGCACGCTTGGCGCGCCTTGATTGGCACATTTTTAGCCGCAACGCCGGCAATCAAATTAGTGTTAACAGGCCCTAGATTATGCCAGGCAGCAACACTTTCTGCAGGACAATCCGCCTCTATCAGTCCGGTATTCACCCCTGTGCCTACCTGGACCGGAAGAGCGCCAAAACCTTGTTCGTTGACCCGGACATCACGCCGGACACGACTCTCTACTCCACCCTGATTGACCAGGGCTTCCGGCGCAGTGGAGGCCTGGTTTACCGCCCGGACTGCCCGGACTGCCGCGGTTGCGTTTCGTTGAGGGTTCCGGTCCAGGAGTTCACCCCTCGCCGCAGTCAACGGAGGGTCTGGCAGCGGAACCTGGATCGGTTTCACGTTCGGGAAGAGAGTGTCGAAAATAACCCGGAGCACTACAGGTTGTTTGAACGATACATCTCAGCCCGACACCAGGATGGGAGCATGGCCAACACCACGGAAAACGAGTTTCACCAGTTCATCGCCAGCAGCTGGTCCGACACCCGTGGATTTTCTTTCTATCATGACAACCGGCTGGTTGCGGTCGCCGTCAGCGATATCCTGCCCCAGGGGTTGTCCGCGGTATATACCTTCTTTGACCCGGCCTACCAGCAGAGCAGTCCCGGAGTCTATACGATCCTTTGGCAGATAGAAGAGTGCCGCCAACGCAATCTACCCTGGCTCTACCTGGGCTACTGGATTGATGCCTGCGACAAAATGGCCTACAAAAAAGAGTATCTGCCCCACGAAGCCTTCCTTGATGACCGCTGGATCCGGGTTGAAAAAGAGTGACTATGGCAATCTCACCCTGGCCTCCAGGAAAAATGAACAAAGGGCTTGCCTTCTACGGATAATTTCCCATAATTCCCGGCTGATTCCGGCCTGCATTATGCTATAATCCGCGGCCATCAACTTAGGGCAACCAGGAAACCGAATGGCTAAAGAAGATTTTATCGAAATGGATGGCACGGTCATCGAGACCCTGCCGAACACCATGTTCCGGGTCGAACTGGAAAATGGTCACGTGGTCACCGCGCACATTTCCGGCAAGATGCGCAAACACTACATCCGTATTCTCACCGGAGACACCGTCACGGTCCAGCTAACCCCTTACGACTTGAGCAAGGGTCGAATCACCTACCGCGCCCGCTAGCAGGACCCGCTGCGTCTACCCGGCGACGCAGCCCTCCATCTCCAGCGAAAGCTCACCGTCCACCACCGATACCCGGATTCGGCCACCCTCCGTCAGGCTGCCGAACAGGAGTTCTTCGGCCATCGGCTTCTTGATCTTCTCCTGTATCAGCCGGGCCATTGGCCTCGCCCCCATGGCGGCATCGTAGCCGTGTTCAGCCAGCCAGGCCTTGGCGTCATCCTCCAGTACCAGGGCAACCCCCTTGTCCTCCAGCTGGCCTTCCAGTTCGAAGATGAACTTCTCCACCACGTGGCCGATCACCTCCGGTGGCAGAGACTTGAACTGGACAATGGCATCGAGCCTGTTCCGGAACTCGGGTGAGAAAAGCTTCTTGATCGACTCCATCCCATCCGTCGAGTGATCCTGGGAGGTAAAGCCTATCGATGGCCGGGCCATCTCCCCGGCACCGGCATTGGTGGTCATTACGATCACCACGTTCCTGAAATCCGCCTTGCGCCCGTTGTTATCAGTCAGGGTGCCGTGATCCATCACCTGTAGCAGCAGATTGAATACATCTGGGTGGGCCTTCTCGATCTCATCCAGCAGCAGTACGGAGTGCGGATGCTTGCTGATCTCCTCTGTCAACAACCCCCCCTGGTCGTACCCCACGTAGCCAGGAGGCGCACCGATCAGGCGCGATACCGTGTGCCGCTCCATGTACTCGGACATGTCGAAGCGAATCAGCTCGATACCAAGTATTCTCGCCAGCTGCCGGGTGACCTCGGTCTTTCCCACACCGGTAGGTCCGGCAAACAGGAACGAGCCGACCGGTTTTGTTTCATTGCCCAGTCCGGAACGACTCATCCTGATCGCGGCGGTCAGAGTGCCTATCGCCTCATCCTGTCCATAGACGACCATCTTGAGATCCCTGTCCAGGTTCCGCAGTGCCTCCTTGTCGGACACTGAAACACTTTTCGGCGGTATTCTGGCGATCTTGGCGATGATATTCTCTATATCCTCAACCTCGATCGACTGCTTTCTGTTGGCAGGGTCCTGGAGCTGAATACTGGCCCCGGCCTCGTCAATCACGTCGATGGCCTTGTCCGGAAGATGGCGGTCATTGATGTATCTTTCCGACAGCTCAGCCGCAGTCCTCAGCGCCTCTATCGCGTAACTGATGTGGTGGTGGGACTCGAATCGGCTCTTCAGGCCCTTGAGGATCTCGAATGTCTCCTCAACCGACGGTTCAACCACATCTATTTTCTGGAATCGCCGTGCAAGTGCCCGATCCTTCTCGAAAATGCCTCGGAACTCCTGGTAGGTGGTTGATCCGATACAGCGCAGTTCACCGGACGCGAGCACCGGCTTGATCAGGTTCGAGGCATCCATCACGCCACCCGATGCGGCCCCGGCCCCGATGACGGTATGAATCTCGTCAATAAACAGAATCGCATCCGGCTCCTTGTTGAGTTGGGCCAGGACCGACTTCAGTCGCTTCTCGAAATCACCCCGGTACTTTGTGCCTGCCACCAGGCTACCGAGGTCAAGTGAATAGATTGTGCAGTTGGAGAGGATCTCCGGCACCTCCTCATCGACAATCTTTTTTGCCAGCCCCTCCGCGATGGCGGTCTTTCCGACACCTGCCTCACCCACCAGCAGGGGATTGTTCTTCCTGCGGCGACAGAGGATCTGAATGGTGCGCTCTATCTCGTGATCCCTTCCTATCAGCGGGTCGATCTTTCCCTGGCGCGCCTGCTCATTGAGGTTGGTCGCGAAGTTCTGCAGCGGGTTGGAAGAGGGAGAGTCAACCTCGATCTCCTCGCTGCCCCGATTAACCTCGTCCTGCTGCTCCGACTCGCCATGCACCTTGGATATGCCGTGAGAGATATAGTTGACCACGTCCAGCCGGGCGATATCCTGCTGATGCAGAAAGAAGACCGCCTGGGATTCCTGTTCGCTGAATATTGCCACCAGGACATTGGCACCGGTCACCTCGTCCCGCCCTGATGACTGGACATGGTAGACGGCCCGCTGCAGGACCCGCTGAAATCCAAGGGTGGGCTGGGTCTCGTGATCGGTATCATCAGGCAGAAGCGGGGTCGTCTCTTCGATAAACTGGTCGATATCCCTGCGCAGCACTTCCGTGTCCGCGCCACAGGCCCGCAGCACGTTGGCGGCCGTTGGATTGTCCAGCAACGCCAATAGCAGGTGTTCCACCGTCATGTATTCATGATGCCTGTCACGAGCCTCCATGAAGGCCTGGTTCAGGGTAAATTCGAGCTCTTTGCTTAACATGGCTGTACTTGGCTTCCTGGCAAATAAGGAGTGGCAGACATCGACCACTTGATCTATTGACTGTCCAGCGGCCCGACAGTTCGCGTTTCGATCATCAAGCCTCCTCCAGTGCGCACAGCAGAGGATGCTGGTTACTACGGGAAAATTCGTTTACCTGCGCAACCTTTGTCTCCGCAACATCTTTAGTGTAGACGCCACAAACCCCTACGCCACGGGTATGTACGTTGAGCATGATCTGGGTCGCCTTTTCCCGGTCCATCTTGAAGAATGACTCCAGCACCTCCACCACGAACTCCATCGGCGTATAGTCGTCATTCAGCAGCAATACCTTGTACAACGGTGGACGCTTCAGTTTCGGTTTGGCCTTCTCAACCGCCAGACCGCCATCGTCATCATAGGGATTTGTTCGTTCCGTCATAGCCTAATTCTAGTAAAAAAAAAATGTCAGTGAACAGCTTCAAAAACCGTTTGGCGAGGATTTTATAT
>JAPHTA010000086.1 GCA_026196475.1 Sedimenticola sp. | reverse complement strand
AAGGACCTGGCGACCTACGGATTTCTTGGCTATCCACTGCTGCAGTCAGCGGACATCCTGATCTACAAGGCGGGGCTGGTGCCGGTGGGCGAGGACCAGGTGGCACACGTGGAGCTGACCCGGGAGGTGGCGCGCCGTTTCAACCATATCTACGGTCGCGAGCCGGATTTCGAGGAGATTGCCGAGCAGGCGATCAAGAAGATGGGCAAGAAGAGCGCCAAGCTCTACAACCGCTACCGGAAATCCTACCAGGAGCAGGGTGACCAGTCGGCGCTGGAGGCGGCCAAGGCGCTGCTGGATAGCCAGCAGAACATCACCGTGAATGACCGGGACCGCCTGTTCGGCTACCTGGAGGGGAGTGGCCGGGTGATCCTGCCGGAACCCCAGCCACTGCTGACCAAGGCGTCGAAGATGCCGGGCCTGGACGGCCAGAAGATGTCCAAGTCCTACGGCAATACGATTGCCCTGCGGGATGATCCGGAGGTGATCGGCAAGGCGTTGCGTACCATGCCGACCGATCCCAACCGGGTAAGACGTACCGACCCGGGTGATCCGGAACGCTGCCCGGTATGGGAGTTTCACAAGGTCTATTCGGACGATTCGTTGAAGGAGTGGGTACAGACCGGCTGCCGCAGTGCCGGCATTGGCTGCCTGGAGTGCAAGCAGACCGTGATAGACGCCATTCTGCAGGAGTTGAAGCCGATCCAGGAGCGGGCCCGTGAGTTCGAGGCCCAGCCGGAACTGGTTCGCACCATCATAGCCGAGGGCTGCGAGGAGGCCCGGGACATGGCCCAGTCGACCATGCAGGAGGTTCGTCACGCCATGTCCATGAACTATCGCTAGGACCAGGCCCGGACTATTGGTCATATCGTATACGCCGGAGTTGAGGGTATGATGCGGAATAGACCGGTCCCCGCCACAGGAACGAGATGCCAGACAAGGAATTGAATCTGCAGCAGACACCCCATCCTGAACAGGAGGAGATGCCCTTTGCCATCGTGCAGGGGGCACCGTGGACCAGTCTGCCCAAGGATCTGTATATCCCCCCGGATGCACTGGAGGTGTTCCTGGACGCGTTCGAGGGGCCACTCGACCTGCTGCTGTACCTGATCAAGCGTCAGAACCTGGATATTCTCGACATACCGATTGCGCAGATTACTGCCCAGTATATGGAGTATGTCGACCTGATGAAGGAGATTCGCCTGGAGCTGGCGGCCGAGTACCTGGTGATGGCTGCGATGCTGGCGGAGATCAAGTCCAGGATGCTGTTACCTCGCCAGGAGGAGGAGGAGGAGGAGGAGAGCGACCCGCGAGCCGAGCTGATCCGGCGCCTGCAGGAGTACGAGCGCTATAAGCAGGCAGCGGAGGATATCGATAACCTGCCGCGACTGGGACGGGACCTGTTCCAGGCCGAGGCAGAGGTGCCGGACCGGATCATTCAGCGGCGGCCACCGGATGTGGACCTGAAAGAGATACTGTTTGCCCTGAAGGAGGCGATGCACCGGGTGGATATGTTCAGCCATCACCAGGTGCACATGGAGGCGTTGTCGGTGCGGGAGAAGATGTCGGGCATCCTGGAGAAGATCGATGCCGACCGGTTTACGGAATTTTCCGAGCTGTTTGATCTGAGCGAGGGGCGGCTCGGCGTCGTTGTGACGTTCCTGGCGATCCTGGAACTGATCAAGGGCTCGCTGATCGACCTGATTCAGGCAGAAAGCTTCGGTCCGATTCACGTCAAGGCCGTCGCCAGGTCGGAACAGTAGGCGCCCGCTACGGTGCAGGCCGTACCGGAACGCCCTGGAGGTATACCGGAGACAGAGACCGGGCACGTTAAATTTAATCTGATTAGCAATCACCAACTGACAACCCATGACCAATAAACTCAAGCAGATTGTGGAGGCAGCCCTGTTGGCAGCCGGTTCACCACTGACCCTGGATACACTCCAGGAGCTGTTCCTGGAAGATGAACGGCCCGAGAAGAAGGCGTTACGCGAGGCGATTACCGAACTGCAGTCGGACTACGAGGACCGGGGTATTGAAGTCGCGGAGGTGGCCGGTGGCTATCGAATCAATGTGCGTGAAGCCTTTGCACCCTGGGTATCACGCCTGTGGGAAGAGCGCGCCCCGAGGTATTCGCGGGCCCTGATGGAGACACTGGCACTGATTGCCTATCGGCAGCCGATCACCCGTGGGGAGATCGAGGAGATCCGGGGTGTCAGCGTCAGCAGCAATATTGTAAAGACTCTACTGGAGCGGGAGTGGGTCAGGGTTGTCGGCACCCGGGACGTCCCGGGGAAGCCCTCGCTCTACGCCACAACCCGGGAGTTTCTCAACTACTTCGGCCTGAAGAGCCTGGATGAATTGCCGACGCTGCAGCAGATCAGGGACCTTGACTCGATTAATCGTGAACTGGAGCTGGACGAGCCGGGCAGCGATTCTGCCAGTGCCGGGGAGACCGGGCAGCCGGATGGGGTGCAGGAAGAGAATACTTCTGAAGAGCCCGGGCAGGTTGCAGACGAAGCTCCGTTGGCTGAAGTGGTTTCAATCCATGGTGGACAGCCTGAAGCAACACAGGAGGAAGGTCCGGGATCGTTAGATCCTGACGAACCGCGGTCCGGGGCCGCCGAAAGCGAAATGGCCGGCAATGAAGCGGAAGAAGAGCCCGATGAGCGATAGATCGCGCACAGGTAATCCGCCCCAGGGGGAGCGTCTACAGAAGGTGCTGGCCAATGCGGGATTCGGCTCCCGTCGCGAAATAGAGAGACAGATAGCGGCAGGCGAGGTGACAGTCAATGGACAGGTCGCCAGGCTGGGTGACCGGGTGGTCCCGGGTGATACCATCATGTTGGGCCGGACCCGGGTGGGAGCCTGGAGGCTAAAGGAGAAACCGGCCCGGACCATCATCTACAACAAGCCCGAGGGTGAGCTGGTAACACGGGATGACCCAGGGGGGCGTCCCACGGTGTTCCAGCGTCTTCCCAAGCTGGTTGGCAGTCGCTGGATAGCGGTAGGGCGCCTCGATCTCAATACCAGCGGGTTGCTGCTGTTTACCACGGACGGTGAGCTGGCCAACCGCCTGATGCATCCCTCGCAGCTGATAGAGCGGGAGTACGCGGTCCGGGTACATGGTGAGGTCACGGAGGAGAAGCTGCAGACCCTGGTTAACGGGGTGGAGCTGGAGGATGGTCCGGCCCGTTTCGAGGATATTGTCGAGTCGGGAGGCGAGGGCAGTAACCGCTGGTTCCACGTAGTGATCATGGAGGGTCGGAACCGGGAGGTGCGGCGTCTCTGGGAGTCGGTGGATCTCAAGGTGAATCGTCTCAAGCGTGTTCGATTCGGCCCCGTTTTTCTCGACAGCAGTGTGGCCGCAGGCCGCCACCGTGAGCTCACCAGCGATGAACTGGATGAGCTGCAACAGGCCGCCGGGGTGGCGAAAGAGCCCCCACGGGCAGTAAAAAAACAGCGGGGCAGGGGTAGACCCAGAAGGAAAAAGCCTGCACAGCGACGATGAGTCCGGCCCAAACCCTGCCGTGCCTTGATTTTGGACGGGTGTATCGACACCTGCTTGAAGAGTACGGTCCGCAGGGCTGGTGGCCAGCCGACAGCCCCTTCGAAGTGATGATCGGTGCGGTCCTGACCCAGAATACGGCCTGGCGGAATGTGGAGTCTGCCATCCGCAATCTTCTCCAGGCGGATCTCCTGTCTGCAGAGGCCATACTGGCCACTCCTGATGATACCCTGGCCGACCTGCTGCGCCCCTCCGGCTATTTCAATGTTAAGGCACGGCGCCTGAAGAATCTCTGCCGGTATATCAGCAAGACAGGGTACCGGGAGACATTCGATATCCCCACCGGGGAGTTGCGCCAGGCGCTTCTCGGGATAAACGGGATCGGCCCGGAGACGGCGGATGATATTCTTCTGTATGCCTATGAACGCCCGGTATTCGTCATTGATGCCTATACCCGCCGGTTTTTCTCCAGATTAGGACTAGTGTCTGGTAACGAAGGTTACGAAATACTACGGAACCGGTTTGAGACGTCGCTTGACGCAACTGCAGCAATATACAACGAATATCATGCCCTTATAGTATGGCATGGGAAGGAGTTTTGCCGCTCAAAACCGCTCTGTGAAGGCTGTACGCTGCGCACGACATGCGGATATGCAAAAAAATAGTATGATTATCCTATTAGGCCCCAAAAAAAATTTCGCCTAACCATTGGGCCGATGCTAGAATTGCGTTTTTGGACAACGATGGAAGCACGCATGGCATACGACAAGATTCAAGTTCCGGCTGACGGCGAAAAAATAACCGTTAATCCCGATTTCTCCCTCAACGTCCCCAATCGCCCGATCATTCCCTTTATCGAGGGGGACGGTATCGGTGTCGACATCACTCCGGTGATGAAAAAGGTGATCGATGCGGCAGTAGAGAAGGCATATGGTGGCGAGCGCAGTATAGCCTGGATGGAGATCTTTGCCGGTGAGAAGGCTAACAACCTGTACGGTGGCGACACCTGGTTGCCAGAGGAGACCTTTGAGGCCGTGAAGGAGTTTGCGGTTTCAATCAAAGGTCCCCTGACCACCCCGGTAGGGGGAGGGATGCGTTCCCTCAACGTGGCCCTGCGCCAGGTTCTGGATCTGTTCGTCTGTCTGCGTCCTGTCCGCTATTACGAGGGGACCCCGAGTCCGCTGAAACGCCCCGACCTTACCGACATGGTCATTTTCCGTGAAAACTCCGAGGACATCTATGCCGGTATCGAGTGGGAAGAGGGTAGCGATGATGTGAAGAAGGTGATCAGCTTTCTGCAGGAGCAGATGGGTGTAACCAAAATTCGTTTTCCGGAGTGTTCCGGCATCGGGGTGAAACCGGTATCCCGGGATGGTACCCGCCGCCTGGTCCGCAAGGCGCTGCAGTACGCAGTCGATAACGACCGCAGTTCGGTCACCCTGGTGCACAAGGGCAACATCATGAAGTTCACCGAAGGTGCCTTCAAGAACTGGGGCTATGAGATCGCCAGGGAGGAGTTTGGTGCCGTGGAGATCGACGGTGGGCCCTGGTGCAGCTTTAAGAACCCCAAAACCGGAAACGAGATCGTGGTCAAGGACTCCATCGCCGATGCGTTCCTGCAGCAGATTCTGCTGCGCCCGGCGGAGTACGACGTCATCGCCACCCTGAATCTGAACGGCGACTATGTTTCCGACGCGCTGGCGGCCCAGGTGGGTGGAATCGGTATCGCTCCCGGCGCCAACCTGTCCGACAATGTGGCGATGTTTGAAGCCACCCACGGGACGGCGCCCAAGTACGCCGGACTGGACAAGGTGAATCCAGGATCCCTGATTCTGTCCGCCGAAATGATGCTGCGCCATATGGGATGGGTTGAGGCGGCGGACCTGGTGGTCAAGGCGATGGCAGGCGCTATCGGTGCGAAAACCGTGACCTATGACTTCGAGCGGTTGATGGAGGACGCCACGCTGTTGAGCTGCTCCGAATTTGGCGATGCAATGATCAGGAATATGTAGGACGACGCAAGCCGCTGAAAGGCCGGTCGCGGGAGAGCCTGCGATCGGCTTTTTTGACTCCGGATGGCGGAGATGCCTTTCACGCTCCTTCAGTGGCGAACGCTCAAGGGGTAGTGTCGCCGGACTCGGGGTGAAGCTGGCAAAACCCACCCGTGGCCACCCAGTTGCCTGGCGACAGTGTGATCCTGGAGGTGAAAACCGGCACCACGGTGAGTGGTGCCGAGGAAATCAGACTTCTAGGGACTGCAGATTTGCCGCATGGAGCCCCTTAGGGCCTTCCTCGAGTTCAAACTGAACCTTCTGGCCTTCCTTCAGGGTTTTGTAACCATCCATGCTGATGGCTGAAAAGTGGATAAATATATCCTGCTCACCTTGATCCGGCGTCACGAATCCATAACCTTTTGCGTTGTTGAACCATTTAACGGTGCCAGTTGCCATAACGCGTACTCCTCCAGTACTTCAGAACAGACTTTCGATCTCTGCATGGGTGGCCGGGCTTTTGTTATGCTATCGCCCTTTTCTGAAACCTGCTTCGACCGTTGAACAAGGCGGGTAGAAAACGGTCTTTAACCATAAGTTAATTTTCTACCCCCCTCAATCCGATTAGTATAGCGATTCACCCGAATTGGTCAAATTTTATACATCCAATTCCCTATACAGGTATACGTTGTAGGGGTTTTTTTGAACCAAAATAGGCGATAATGACTGGGGCTTGCAGGAACGATATAAAATCCTCGCCAAACGGTTTTTGAAGCTGTTCACTGACATTTTTTTTT
>JAPHTA010000163.1 GCA_026196475.1 Sedimenticola sp. | reverse complement strand
GTAACCTGCTGATTAAACGTAAAAATATAGTTCACAGCAAGGCATGTGACATAGAAAATCAGTGAGTGCGTCCCTTCTACCGTCAAGCGGCACCGAGGTACCTTTGGGAGAAGGATAGGATGAGGGAATATTAAGAAACAGTAAGTTAGCTCTTATTCTCCCCTCACCCCAACCCTGGGCCACATGTTCCCGACGCGGCCAACCGACTACATCCTTGTAGTCGCCTCCCTGAGGGAGAGGGAGTTTGTGGGGACAGCAGTGGGATCAGATGAAAAATACAAAATCGCGCATGCAGGCTTATTTATAGTTTTTCATCCACAGATATCTTAACGAAGCAACAACACCGGTATCTGCGCGTTACGTATCACGGCCGTGGTAGTGCTGCCGACCAGAAAGCGGCGGATGACGGAATGGCCATAGGCACCCATGACGATGATGTCGATACTGTTTTCGCGACGGTACTCGCACAGCGTGTTCTCAACCTCGCCTTCACGTAGCTCAATGGTGACGTTGAATTCGGAGTCTTCCAGGGTCTGCCGGGCCCACTCCAACTGCTCCCGGTTTGCATCCGTTTCGCTGCCGACCATGACCACGTGGCACGGCATACCGTGAAACAGCGGGCTGCCGGCGACCATGTCCACGCTCTTGTGGGCGGTTTTACTGCCGTCGAAAGCGATCATGACCCGTTCGGGTCTCTTGTAAGATGCCGGGCAGACCAGCATCGGCCGATGCAGGCTGCGCACCAGGGTTTCGAGCCGGCTGCCCACGTGTGCACCCAGGTTCTCGTCATGTTTGCCCAGCACCAGCAGACGGGTGTCCTGTTCGATGGCCAGCAGGGACTCCAGCAGATCTCCATGGCGCTGATGCACGACAGGTTCACTGACACCGTCGGCCACGGCCTGCTGCCTCGCCGCCTCCAGCATGACGCGCCCCTGCTCCAGCGCAAGTCTGCCACGCCTTTGATCCAGCTCTGCCAGCTCCTGCAGCAGGGCCTCACGGCTGTCCAGGCCGATGTTGCCACTGAGGTTGCTCTCCACCGGGTAGGCCGACTTGTCGAGTACGTGCAGCAGAACAAGCGGTGCTTCCAGGCGCAGGCTGCTCCAGGCGGCATAGTCACTGACCGCGCTGGAAACTTCGGTACCGTCGATACAGGCTACGACATTGCTCTTGGTCATGGTCATTCCTTCCCGGTCAGTGATCCATCAATTTTGCCACCGCGTCCGGCTTGTCATGCACGGCGAATCTATCAACGATGGTGACACTGGCCTCGTTGAGCCCGATGATCTCCACCTCGGTGCCCTCGCGGCGGAACTTGAGTACCACCTTGTCCAGTGCCGCCACGGCGGTGATGTCCCAGAAGTGGGCCTGGTAGAGGTCGATCACCACCTTGTCGAGCGCCTCCTTGACGTCGAAGAACTCGATGAACTTGTCCGCCGATGCAAAGAATACCTGACCCACCACCTGATAGGTACGAATGGTGCCGTCTTGGTTCAACTCGGAGGTGACGTGTTTGTACTGGGCCACCCTGTTGGCGAAGAACAGGGCCGCCAGCAATACCCCGACGAATACGCCCCAGGCCAGGTTGTGGGTCGCGACCACGACGATCACCGTGGTGATCATCACCACGCTGGTACTCTTCGGATGCGTCTTCAGGTTACGCAGTGATTCCCAGCTGAAGGTGCCGATGGAGACCATGATCATCACCGCCACCAGTGCCGCCATGGGAATCTGTGCCACCCAGTCGCCAAGGAACACGACCATGATGAGCAGGAGGATACCTGCCGCCAACGTCGAGAGACGGGTGCGCCCACCCGACTTCACGTTGATCACCGACTGGCCGATCATGGCGCAGCCCGCCATGCCACCCACCAGGCCGGAGGCGATATTGGCCAGGCCCTGGCCCTTGCACTCGCGGTTCTTGTCGCTGCCTGAATCGGTCAGGTCGTCGACGATGGTCGCCGTCATCAGCGACTCCAGCAGCCCCACCATCGCCAGCGACACGGAGTAGGGAAAGATGATCGCCAGGGTTTCGAAATTCAGTGGAACCTCGGGCCAGAGGAACACCGGCAGGGTGTCGGGCAGCTCGCCCATGTCACCGACTGTACGAATATCCAGGTCCAGCAGCAGGGCCAGGGTGGTCAGAGCCACGATGGTGACCAGCGGTGAGGGCACCGCCCGGGTGAGGTAGGGAAAGAGATAAATAATCGCCAGGCCACCGCCGGTCATGGCGTAGACCTGCCAGGTCCCGCCGATCAGTTCCGGCAACTGCGCCATGAAGATGAGGATAGCCAGCGCGTTGACGAAGCCGGTGACCACCGACCGGGAGACGAATCGCATCAGGGAGCCCAGCCTGAGATAGCCGGCCAGGATCTGCAGCACGCCGGTGAGCAGGGTTGCCGCCAGCAGGTACTGCAGGCCATGATCCCTGACCAGTGTCACCATCAGCAACGCCATGGCGCCGGTGGCGGCGGAGATCATCCCCGGCCGTCCCCCGACGAAGGCGATGACCACCGCAATACAGAACGAGGCGTACAGGCCCACCTTGGGGTCGACCCCGGCGATCACCGAGAAGGCGATCGCCTCGGGGATCAGGGCCAGTGCGACGACCATGCCGGCGAGCAGGTCGGGGCGAATATTGGCGAACCACTCGGCGCGGATCGAATGAACCATATGAATTTCCTGTCAAACAAGGCGACCCTACCCGGCGTGGCGGATGCGTATGGAGGGCTAAATCAAGATGATGTGACTGGATGAGCCAGGGAGAGCGCTACGGCGGGGTGATTGATTGCTGGTACTGCGTCATTCTCTGGAGAGCTCTGTATTTTTGAATATTAGGATAATCCAATATTCTGACAGATATCAGGCAATGAATCCACACTTGTCCCATATGAATGAATAGATGGGTTCGTCGCAACCGGGGATATTCCAGTTTGCAATAGTCGGTAGCGGATTAAAAATCCGTGCCTGCAGCTCGTGACCTGTAGTACCTCAGGGGCGCCAGGACAGATCCCCAACCCCGGGATCCAGGCTTTCACATAACCTTGATCACCCCGGCAGTTTTGTACTGGCCCGGCATCAGTGGACACTTGGTGCCGAGATAGACCGCCTCGTTCATGCTCAGATCACTACGGGGCTTATCCCGAAGTTCGTCGCACCGCTGGTTGAGATCTACCAGGTACGCCTCGTAATCCTCGCTCCACAGACCGATCGAGAGCCGACTGCGATAGCCTGTGTGGGCCGCCAGGTTGTGTACCCGGTTGGTGGCCAGGACCTGCAGGATCCGGTCGCCGTCGCGCCAGGTCATCATCTGGCCGCCGGGTACAGGCTCCACGTTGTCCGGGCTACCGAACCGCTCTTTGAGTGATTGGATGGCAGCATCGATATCCAGTGGCCCCTTGAAGCGCTCGGTCAGGTCCAGTTCACCCACCTGCTGGTCCATCTCCCTGAACTGGATCAGGGTGGCACCCTTGCCGTGGGCCTGGGTCATGGATAGGGACAGGGTTTCCTGGTAGCCAAGTCGCGACTTCACATGCCTGACTGCCTGCTGGTGCGGCATGTTGGGCGTTAACCCGATCAGCTGGACCTCATCCACATCGTCGCCTTGCAGCAGCTGTTCAAGGCGTTTACCGATGTCGACCGGGCCCAGTGTGGCTGCTGCCTGACTGGAGGCGCGGGGCTGTGCGCCGGTCTGTCGTTGTGTGGTGATTTGCCGGGCCTGCTCCTGTCTGCGCAGGGAGGCCTGGATGGCGGATCGCTTCCGGTTGATCTCGGCCCGGAACTGATCGATTTCAGCGGGCGATACCTCTTTCAGAACCGGCGAACGCTCCAGTTTACTGAGCGTCGCCAGGCCGGCCTGGGTCATGGGAACCTCGGCCAGCTCTTTCCTGGCCTTGGCATAGGCATCGTCGGCGGCCTGGAACTGCTGCTGCATCTCGTCCCGTCGTTGCCCCAGCATGGCAACGAAGCGATCGATCTCTTTCTTATCCAGGTAACCCGGGGCCTGCTGCAGCTGGGGTATCCAGTTGGGGACCTGGCGCAGCTCGTAGGCGCCGGGATCGATGGCTTTGCCTCGCAGCGCATCCTGTGACAGTGCCAACTGGCCGGCCAGTCGTTGGCTGGGTCGGTACTTCAGGAGCCGATCAACCGTCTGCCCGGTTCTTGTCCGTATCTGTTGAAGTCGGGTTAACGGGGCCCGGGAGGCGTCCAGCGCCTTGAGCGCGGCGTAGAGTTGGTCGGTTTTCGCCTGGTCCTTTCTCTTGTGCGCCTGTTTTCGGCACTGGGCGATCTGGCGCCGCAGGGAGCTGAGCTCCTGTCGTGTCCAGTCGCTTACCGGCTTGCCGACCAGGGGCGTGGTCAGATCGTCCTGGAGCAGGGTGGTGATCTCAACTTCCGGGGCAAGGGCGAAGGTCCTGTCCGGCTCCAGTTTCGCTGCCCACTGCTCCAGTTGGCCACACTCGGGCAGTTCGAAGGCCTGCAGATTTAACGGCAGTACGGTCAGGACAGCGACAGTGCAGACGATGGCATGGTGAGTAAAAGGTGCCAAACGAGACATGGATTCCTCTCCTGGTTTTGTTCCCAAGTGGCGACGGGCCTGAAGTCCACTTTTTCAACTCATACTAGTTCAGCATGGGCAGGTGTCCAGTTCGGCCGAATCGGAGGAAGAGGGGCGCCGACTGCTATTTGAGGAGGCGCTGACCGGTGGAGGCGGGATAATGTTCTCTGCTTCCAACTCCGAAAAAAGGGTCTAGGCTCAATAGAGCCGTTTTGTGGCCATACTTGATTGTGCCCCGTGCCTGTTGGCTGCCCGGCCGACCGGTCCCCGGCTTTCTCCTGGTGGGTTGTTACTATAGGGGGTCCCCAATGTTCGAAACACGTACCGGTAACGCGCTCTCATGCGACTCATCTGAAGCGGCGGACCTTTACCAGGAAGCCGTTGACCTGATTTTGGGGTCGGAATCGGGCGCCGCAGAAACCCTGGATATGGCACTTGAACTCGACAGCAATTTCGCTTTGGCGGCGGCCGCCCGCTATTACGTGGCACAGGATGTGGGTGAACCCGGTGCCAGTGTCTACCGGGAGCGTGCGAAACAGGCGGCAGCGGAGGCATCCAGCTGGGAACGTGAGCATGTGGATGTACTTGTCGACCTGATTGATCAGCCAGTCGCCTCGGAGGCAAAGGCCCGGGCCTATATCGAAACCACGCCTGCCGATCTGCTGGTGATCTCGCAGCTGACGGGGAACCTGTTTTTTTATGGAGGATCGACCAAGCTGGAAGCCGTGCTGGATATATTCGAGTCGGTAGCAGATGCGCTGGGGGATGACTGGGCACTCCTGGCGCGGCTCGGTTTCGCGGCGAGTGAAGCGGGGCAGCGAAAGCGGGGGCGCGAACTGCTTGAGCGGGCGCTGGAGATCAGGCCACAGGCACTCTTTTCGATTCATGGTCTCGCACACATGCTGCATGATGACGGGGCCGCCGGGGAGTCGGCAGGGTTGTTGCAGGACTGGCTGAGGAAGCACGAATCCGGCGCACGGGAGGGACAGATGTACGGGCATGTGCAGTGGCATCTTGCATTGGCCGAATGGCAGATTGGTGACAGGGATGCCGCGATGCAACGCTACCTGGAATACTGCGCACCGGAAACCACTACATGTGGTCCTATCCTTACGCTTGCCGATTGTGGCGGTTTTCTGCTCAGGGACTATCTGCAAAGTGGCCAGGCGATCCCGTTGAGAAAAGATGTGCTATCGCACATCGAACGGGTATGGGGAATGATGGGGCACCCTTTCATCGCGCTTCACGTAGCCGGCCTGTACGCTTCAGCAGAAGACCTGGATGGGCTGCAACGCTGCGAGGAGAAGGTTTCCACCGCACCCGACGGGGTGCATCGCGACGTTTCACTGGCTCTGGTGTACGCGCTGAGTGATTATGTGGCAGGCCATTATCAACGTTCGATACAGACGCTGGCAGCGATCACCCCTGGTTCTCGGGTTGGTATCGGCGGCAGCAATGTCGAGCGAATACTGGTCGATTTGATTGAATCGAGTTGCCAGGCGAGGCACTGAACAGGTAGCTGACCGGGTTTCGGGAGAGCAACAGTCCCTGTCCGCGTCGGTCCATTTGCATCGGCGGGGTCGATTTACTGCTTCAACCTATAGCCGGTCTTGAACATCCACCACACGATCCCTGAGCAGGTCGTAAGGAACAGCAGGATCATGCCCAGGCTGATGCCCACGCTCACATCCGAGACCTCGAAGAAGCTCCAGCGGAATCCGCTCACCAGGTAGAGAACCGGGTTGAACAGGGTGATGGTCTGCCACAGGGGTGGCAGCATGCTGACCGAGTAGAAGGTACCGCCAAGGAATACCAGCGGCGTGATGATCAGCAGGGGGACGATCTGCAGTTTCTCGAAGTTGGTGGCCCACAGACCGATGATGAATCCCAGCAGGCTGAACGAGATACAGGTCAGCACCAGGAACAGGATCATCCAGACCGGGTGATCGATGCGCAGGTCGACAAAGAACGCGGCGGTGATCAGGATGATACTGCCGATGATAAGAGACTTGGTGGCGGCGGCCCCCACGTAGCCGAGCAGGATCTCGAAAAACGAAATCGGTGCCGACATCACCTCGTAAACCGTCCCGGTGAACTTCGGGAAGAAGATACCGAAGGAGGCGTTGGAGACGCTCTGCGTCAGTATCGAGAGCATCATCAGGCCCGGCACGATGAACAGGCCGTAGTTCACGCCATCGACTGACTGAATGCGCGAGCCGATGGCGGAACCGAATACGATGAAATAGAGTGCTGTCGACAACACCGGCGAGGCGATGCTCTGAAACAGGGTGTGCCATGTGCGCAGCATTTCGTACTTGTAGATAACCTTTACCGCTTGAATGTTCATGGCTTGTCCTGAACCAGGTTGACGAAGATATCCTGCAGTGAACTTTGCGTGGTGTTCAGGTCTTTCATGGAGATACCGGCATCATGAAGAGCCTGTAGCAGCGCCGTGATGCCGGTGCTATTGCCCTGGGTGTCATAGGTAAAAACCAGTTGATCACCATGGTCCGAGAGTTCCAGCCCGTAGCCGGTCATGGAGTCTGGCACCTCGCTGATCGGCTCCTTCAGGTCGATGATCAGCTGCTTGCGTCCCAGTTCCCGCATCAGGTTAGCCTTGTCATCCACCAGCAGCAGTTCACCGTTGTTGATGACACCGACGCGGTCGGCGATCTGCTCCGCCTCCTCGATGTAGTGGGTGGTCAGGATGATGGTGACGCCCGACTCCCGTAGCCGGCTGACGATCTCCCACATATCCTTGCGCAACTCCACGTCGACGCCTGCGGTGGGTTCGTCCAGGAACAGGATGTTCGGCTGGTGTGAGAGAGCCTTGGCGATCAGCACCCGGCGCTTCATGCCGCCGGAGAGCATGCGCAGTTCATTATTTCGCTTGTCCCACAGCGACAGGTCTTTCAGCAGCTGTTCCAGATAAACCGGATCCGCCTTTTTTCCAAACAGGCCGCGGCTGAAGCAGAGCGTGTCCCAGACCCGGTCGAATGCCGCCAGGGTGAGCTCCTGTGGAACCAGGCCGATCCGCTCCCGGGTCCTGCGGTACTCGTCGATGATGTCGAATCCGTCCACGGAAACCTTGCCGGAAGTGGGTGAAACCAGTCCGCATATCACCGATATGAGTGTGGTTTTCCCGGCACCGTTGGGGCCGAGCAGGGCGAGGATCTCGCCCTCCCGGATATCCAGGCTGACGTTTTTCAGAGCCTGGAAGCCGCCCTCGTAGGTCTTGCAGAGATTGGCGATGGAGATGATGTTTTTCATGAGCGGATGATACGGCAAACCGCTTGTGGATGGAAAACGGCTGTGGACTGTTTTGAGAAATCCCGGGCAGACAGGTGGCGATGACATGGCATATGATGAATAAACTTCGATGCCGCTGTGAAAAGTGCGGTTATTATCGTGGGCAGGTAAGTATGGGGTTACTTGATTATATCCCCTCATCCCAACCCTGGGCCGCAAGTTCCCGACGCGGCCAACCGACTACATCCCTGTAGTCGTCTCCCTGCGGGAGAGGGCGTTAACTTGGGGCTATATTGGCATGAATCTGAATTATCACAGGGAACAAATATGATGCGTGTATCTCTTACTGCCGGGCTGGTTTTGTGGTTCTCCCTGTTGCTTTCCGGTTGCGCCGGCATGATGCCCGGTTACGAAAAGCCCCAGGTGAATATCACATCGTTCGCCCTGGCGCCGGGATCGGCCGGCGGCGTGCCCCGGTTCAACATTGGTATCCAGGTGATCAATCCGAACCGGGAGTCGTTGTCCCTGCAGGGCATGAGCTATTCGGTGGAGGTGGAGGGCAACCGGGTGTTGAGCGGGGCCACCGCCGATCTGCCGGAGGTGCCGGGATACGGCATGGCGGACTTCGAGATCGAGGCCAGCCCCAATCTGCTCGGCGGTATCCGACTGCTGACGGACCTGTTCGCCCGCCAACGGGATACCCTGGGGTTCGCCTTCAAGGCACGGATCGATGCAGGGGGGGTGTTCTCCTACATCAACGTGGAGGAAGCGGGGAGTTTCAATCTGCCTGATGCGCGCCGGTGACAGTGGTGATTCGAATCGATATGCACAGCCTGTCCACCTGATCGCCCATGCGCTATGAATATATTCGCATCATCCTGCTGTGGTCCCTGATCGCGACCCTTCCGGGTGTGATTTTTCTGGTCCAGGTGGTCATCTTGATGCCGGCAAACATGATGTTTGCCTACCTGGTACTGGGGCTCTGGGAGGGTCCCAATGAGCTCGGCATGGTGCTGTTTTTTGGCATTTGCTTCCTTGTCACGCTGGGGATATGGGCCATCCTCGCCACTCTCCTTGCCAGGCTGGTGTGCCTGGTGAAGAAGGCCCCTTCCCGCAACCTGCTGTTGGGGATTGTGGTTTCAGCCCTGCTTCTGCTTCTGTTTCTTCCCGTCTATGGTAGTGGCGGCCACGGACCGATGCGATGGGTTACGGCGGCGGGTTTCGAAGAGACACGGTTCGACTACTGGCGGCAGATCTTTCCTGCAACCCTGCTGCTAACACTGGCCCATCTGGGGTACCGTCGGTCGATGTTGCGCCGGCCCGGCGGGTCGTCCGGTGAGCTGTCCTGAGAGCGGTTATGCCCCGAAGTGGACTACTGGCAGCCCATCTCCTGCAACTTGTCTCTGAGCGCTTCCAGCTCGTCCGAGCGGTCCATTGCCGATGCGGGATCCTTTTGCACCTCCATACCGATATCCTGGATTTCGTCCTGGATGCTTTCACAGGAGTCTCCGCAGCCGGAAAGCAGCAGAGTGGTTCCGGCGATCATCACAAGTGGAACTGAATGTAGGATTTCCATGGCTCTCTCCTCCGTTATTGGTTGTTTCCGTTTGCCGTGTCCTTCCTCGGCCCGTGTCAGAGATCAACGGCTGCCTTGCCGCCGCTGTCCCTCTTCAAGAGTTGTGCCTCGTTCCTGCGCCGCCAGTCCCGGCTCTGCCAGCCGTTGTCCTCCCAGGTAATGCTGATCTGCTTGATTCGAGGATCGATGTTGACGGTGGCGGACAGGCTCAAACCGGCGTGGATGACATGGCGGAAAATCTGCAGCTGATCCGGGCAGCGCGCCTTGACGTCCCGCTCGCCCCGTTCCAGCCACACCTTGCGGGAGGTGGGTCCCACCAGTGGTGGGTAGGGCTTCTCGGGCAGGGTTCCTCTCCGTTCCATCTCCTCACTGCAGGCGGCCTCGATGTTGTAGTCGGGTTGTTCGATCTGGTAG
>JAPHTA010000331.1 GCA_026196475.1 Sedimenticola sp. | reverse complement strand
TCCCACAAACTCCCTCTCCCTCAGGGAGAGGGTTGGGGTGAGGGGATAATAAGAGCTAACTTACTGATTTTTAATATCCCCTCATCCTATCCTTCTCCCAAAGGGAGTAGGGACGCACTAACTGATTTTCTATGTCACATTGCCTTGCTGTGAATTGTATTTATACGTTTAATCAGCAGTTTACAAACAGCTAAAGTGTTTCTTAATGGGACAGCAGTGAAGCTAACTTATTGATTTTTAGTATCCCCTCTTCCTGTCAACCTCCCGGGGGAGGAGGAACGCACCACTTGACTTTGCACGCTTCACTGCCCGGCTGTTATATCAGAACATTACACATCATCAACTCGTTGCGAATGATCAGCGTGGTTTTCGATCGGGCAGCAGTGAATATCAGTAAAGATGGAAACGAGTCTCTAAGATAAACACCATTTGATGTCACTGGCAAGTCTGCACGTTCAGGCAGCGGGTCCAGGCTGAATATTTGGTAGACTGGAGTCCAGTCACAGGGAAACCGGGGGAGCAAACAGGGTGAACGAAAAATGGCTTGCGGCGGTACTGGCCCTTCCACTGCTGCTGACCGTGCAGTCAGCAACGGCACTGGAGTACCCGAATCGTTACCACAGCATGGCCGAGACCCTGTTCGACATGATGGACGCCTTCTCCTCCGCCTACCAGAAAAGACTCCACGAGCGGAGCAGGGATTACGCCCCACCAGCGGCTACCCTGCCGGGTTATCCGGCCTATCCACCGGGCCCCGGCCCCCGTTTCTACTCCCCAGCACCGGATCTGGACGGCAGCTGGCAGGGCGAAAGCGGCGAGATGCTGGTTATCAGGGGCGGTCAGTTCCGAATCTACCAGGACCGGCAAAACTACCGCCAGGGCCACATCGCCTACCCGGCTCCCGGCCTGCTCATGCTTCAGGAACAGCAAAGCGGCCAGGTGCGCCCCTACCGCTTTGCCGAATCGGAGGGACGCCTGCTGCTGCTCGATCCCGAGGGCATCCTACTGCGCTACATTCGAACCGGCTGGTAACCCGGGGACGGCGGCCGCCAGCGCCAACCTCCGCAGAGCCTGCATTCGTTGCGTCCGGACATCCGGCGGCAAGCTCCCCAGCGCCTCGCTGGCCCGGTAGAAAGATGGCAGGTGGTTGTCGGACTGCTCCAGAAGCTGCCGGAACGCCGGCACCCAGGACTCGTAGGTGGCTATCGAGGCCAGGTGGGCGTTGTTCAACGGGCGATCGAACCAGCCGTCGAACCCGCTGTAACCACCCCACTCCGCCTTCAACGCCCGGTAGCGGGTTCGCAACAGGTCAAACAGCAGCGCCTTGCGCCTTGCCATTTCCAGGATCGGCAATGGCTCCCGGTAGAGACCGGACAAGCGCTCACGAAACGCCAGCAGAAGCGCGACGAACTGCCGCTCCCGCACCAGGGAGCGGCGCCAGGCGGGCAGCGCCGCGGGGTCACGGGTGGCCAGCCAGCTCCTGGTCCCCACCTCCGCAACCAGGCTGGCGAACGCCTCGTTGAAGGCGCTGTCGTCTTTTACGTAGAGCTGCTGGTGTGCCAGCTCATGGAACATCAGTGTCGCGATACGCGGCAAAGGCCACTCAATCACGGTACTCGGCAGGGGATCATCGAACCAGCCGAGGGTGGAGTAGGCGGGTACTGCCTCCACAGCCACGTCCAACCCCGCCTCCCGCAACTGGTCAGCATAGGCCTGGGCCCGGTCGCGGGAGAAGTAGCCACGGTAGCTGGCACAACCGATGAACAGGTAACACCACTGCCGGGGCTGCAGCGAGAAGGTCCCGGTGGCCACCACGCTCCAGACCACTGCCTTACGCTCCAGTGCTGCGTAGCTGCGGTAGCTCCCGTTTTCCGGTAGCGCCAGCTCCCGGGTGGCGAACTCGCGCATCGCCACCACCTGGCGTAGACGCTGTTTCAGTCCCGGTTCGGTGGCGGGATCCTGCAGCAACCGTTCGATCGGCCGGCTCTGCCCCATCAGCTGCAGATGTCCCGATACGGACTGGCTATAATAGGCCAGAGTGCTGCAACCCTGCAGCAGCAGGATGGCGACAGTCAACCCGAGCCGAAACGCGATACCCCTGTTCAACACCGATAAGGATCCTCAGTCATCGTAGTCAATTCTAACATCCCCGGCATGCGCGCCTACCTGGTGGGCGGTGCGGTGCGTGACCGGCTGCTCGGGCTACCCCACAGTGACAACGACTGGCTGGTTACCGGGGTCAGCGAGGCACAGCTTGAAGCCGCCGGTTACCGCCGGGTGGGACAGGATTTCCCCGTCTTCCTGCATCCGGTCACAGCCGAGGAGTATGCCCTGCCACGGGGCGCCAGCCGCGAACTGGAGGAGGCACAGGCGCAGGTGGAGGCAGACCTGTTGCAGCGTGACCTGACCATCAACGCGATCGCCCAGGACCCGGACGGACACTATATCGACCCCCTTGGTGGCCGCGACGACCTGCAGGCACGGCGGCTACGGCACACCCCTGCCTTTGCCCAGGACCCACTGCGGGTGTTGCGCCTGGCACGCCTCGCCACCCGGCTGTTGCCATTCGGTTTCCGCATCGCCGACGAGACGGCGGATCAGGTGGCCGGGATGGTCGCGACCGGTGATCTCGACCAACTTGTTCCGGAGCGGGTCTGGGCCGAAATACTGCAGGCACTGCAGGCAGACACCCCACAGCACTTCTTCCGCACCCTGCAACAGCTGGGTGCCCTGCGACCGGTTCTGCCGGAGCTGGCACGGCTGTTCGGGGTACCCCAGCCGGCGGCGCACCACCCGGAGATCGACACCGGGATCCACAGCCTGATGGTGCTGGAGATGGCCGCCCGACTGACACCGGATCCGGCTGTTCGCTTCGCCGCCCTGATGCACGATCTGGGCAAGGGAACCACGCCGCGCGACCGCTGGCCAAGCCATCACGGCCACGAGCAGCGTGGTGCCAGGCTGGTGCAGAAGCGCTGCAGCGCACTACGCACGCCCAATCGTTTCCGGCAACTGGCCAGCCAGGTGGCGGAGTACCATACCCACTGCCACCGCGCACTGGAACTGAAACCCGGAACCCTGCTGAAACTCCTGATGGCGCTGGGCGCCGTAAACCAGCCCCGACGCCTGGAGCCGTTTCTCATTGCCTGCGAGGCCGATGCCCGGGGTCGCAAGGGATTCGCGGAGAGCCCCTACCCCCAGGCAGACTACCTGCGCTCCGCATGCCGTGCCGCTTGCCAGGTCGACAGCGCGACCCTGGCCGCCAGTGCCGAAAGCGGGGAAGATATCGCGCGAATACTGTTTCAGGCCCGCAGCCGGGCCATTGCCGCCTGCCGCACATCCCTGACAGGGTGAACCGGGTCTCAATTTTACGCCGATCCGGACGACACAATAAGAAGCGAGTCACGGCACCTGAAAAGCCCCGTCACGCACCCCCAGAAACCACGGACCCGGCATGAAGCGCAGCCTACAGATCGAGATCCCCGGATACCGCATCGAGCGAGTTCTCGGCAAGGGGGGCATGGCGACTGTCTACCTGGCGACCCAGATGTCACTCGGCCGGCCGGTGGCACTGAAGGTGCTGCATGATCCTGAGACCCCCCAGTTCTTCGAGCGGTTTCTCAACGAGGGACGCTGCATCGCCCGTCTCAACCACAGCAACCTGATCGCCATCTACGATATCGGCCAGGGCGACGGCTTCTACTACATCGCCATGGAGTACCTGGCGGGGGGTGATCTCAAATCCCGTATGGTGCAGGGGATAAAGCCGGAACGGGCGATCCGGATCCTGATCCAGCTGGCGGGCTGTCTCTCCTACGTGCACAACGAGGGGGTTATCCACCGCGACATCAAGCCGTCCAACATCCTGTTCCGCAATGACGGCACCCCGGTGCTGACCGATTTCGGTATTGCCAAGCTTATCCAGGCCGACAACGACCTCACCGTCACCGGCACGGTCATGGGCAGCCCTCACTACCTGAGCCCGGAACTGGCCCAGGGCCATCGTCGGGTGGACGGGCGCTCTGACCTTTACGCGCTCGGCATCATCCTCCACGAGATGCTGACCGGGCGGAAGCCCTATACCGCGGACAGTTTCGCCGCCACCCTGATGGCACACATCCAGAAACCGTTGCCGCAACTGCCGCAACAGTATGCCGAACTGCAGCCGATTCTAGACCGGCTTCTGGCCAAGAAACCGGAAGACCGTTTCCAGAACGGTGCCGAACTGGTGATGAACCTGCAGCCACTGCGCAATCGATTCAGGCGATCCGCCGTTACCGCACCAAAGGCGGCGACAGCCGCGGCCGGATCGGAAACCAGGGCCCTGGAGCCGCCGGGCCGGGGCACTCCCGGGAATCTTCGCCGGCTCGCCTACGCTGTAATGATGGCCGTAGTGCTGGGAGGCTTGGCGACCTACTACCGCTCCAAAGACACACCGCCGGTGGAGGCAGGCGAAACCGCACCCATTGCCAGTCAGCAGATACCAATGGACCCAGACCCGCCCCGAATTGAACCGGAAAACAGCGCAGATCCAGCCCGGGATGCGCCGGAGCAGCAACCCATTCCGGCTACAACCGAAGGGCAAACGTCGCCCCCTGATACACCCGATCCCGCGCCTTCGGATGCCATGGATAACCTGCTGCAGCGGGCAAACCAGCGCCTCGCCTCGGACCGGCTCAGCTATCCGGTCAATGACAGTGCCCGCCACTACTTCAACGCGATCCTGCAACAGGATCCGGGGAACCGGGCCGCACGGCGCGGGCTGGACCGGGTCGCCGACCGCTACGCCGACCTGGCGCAGTCGCAACTGCAGCGAGGCCGGCGCATGAAAGCGCGCCGCCTTGCCGCCCAGGGGCTTGAGGTCCGGCCACAGAACGAGCGCCTGATCCGCATCATGAACCGCCTCAATGCGCCCATCCCGGCGAAGCAGCCGAAGGATATCTTCGACTACCTGACACCGGACAACGATCGGTAGCCTGCGTATTTCATACGGCTCGCAGGTTGGGGTGGGTGATACGAATCCCAACGATTGATGGTCACGCCCAACGCCGGTTGTGAAGTTCGCAAGCCCACCCCAACCTACAGACCCGCAACCTACAGACCCGGACAAAAAAAACCGGCGCCCACTGGGCGCCGGTTCGCGGATGGCCCGCCCCTATATCCTGAACTGTCCGACAATCCGTTTCAGCTGACCGGCCAGGTTGTTGAGGCTTTCGCTGGCTGCCGCCGTCTGCCGGGCACCCGTTGCGGTGTGCTCACTGATCTCGTTGATCCCGACCACGTTACGATTGATCTCCTCGGCCACCAGGCTCTGCTCCTCGGCCGCGCTGGCGATCTGGGTATTCATATCGCTGATCTGGTTGATTGCGCTGGTGATCGACTCCAGCACTTCACCGGTGCGGCTGGTGAAATCAGCCCCCTTCTTCGCCTTCTGGTTGGTCTCATCCATCGCCTTAACCGCCTCTTTCGAGGCCGACTGCAGCCGTTCGATCATCTCCTGGATCTCCTGGGTCGACTGCTGGGTGCGGGAGGCGAGGGTTCGCACCTCGTCCGCCACCACTGCAAAGCCGCGCCCCTGCTCGCCGGCCCGGGCCGCCTCGATTGCCGCATTCAGGGCCAACAGGTTGGTCTGCTCGGCAATGTTGCGGATCACGTCCAGAACACCGCCGATCTCGACGCTATCCTGTTCCAGGCGCCCGATCACGCCTGAGGCCTGCTCCACTGTCTCCGAGAGGGTACGTATGGTGGCAATATTCTCGTCCACCGTACTCTTGCCCTCGTTGGCTTCGTTCCTGGCACCCATGGCGGAGTTCGCTGCCGACTCGGCATTCTTCGCCACCTCCTGCACCGTGGCCGCCATCTGGTTGGTGGCGGTGGCCGCCTGCTCGGTCTGGGCCTGCTGATTGGCAATACCGGAGCGGGTCGCCTCGGATACCTGGGAGAGCTCCCCTGCCGAAACCGAGAGATTTTCGGTCACGCTGGCCAGTTCCCCGACCACGCCCTGCAGCTTGTCCAGGAAGCGGTTGAACCAGCCGGCCAGCTCACCCAGTTCATCCCTGCTGCTGTCATCCAGACGCTGGGTCAGGTCCCCCTCGCCCTCGGCAATATCCTTTACCGCCGCCACAGTCTGCTCGATCGGCTTCACGATCAGGCCGGTGAAGATCCAGCCGATCAGGGCACCAACCAGGAATATCGCAATCGAAAGTCCAATCGCCACCCCGGCAATCGTGCTCTTCAACGCCTCCACCGAGCGGAATGCTTCCTCGGTATTCATCTTGGCAATCACCGCCCATTTCAGGCCGGCAATGCTCAGGGGCGAGTAGGCAGCCAGCACCTCGACGCCCCGGTAGTCGGTATACTGGGCGACCCCGGATTCCCCCCCGATGGCCGCCTCGGCGGCCGGGTTTTTCACCTGCTGGATACCGACCCCGGAGTGCTTGGCCTGCAGCCGGGCAAGCTGGGCCTCGGAGACGCCGGCGGCACCCAGGCTTTCAAGGTAGGCCGCCTCATCCTCGATATGCAGGCGGCTGTCGCTGCGCAGGTAGTAGTCCTGCCCGACCAGAAAACTTTCGCCCGACTCACCCAACCCGACATCGGCCCACTGCCGCTCATGGGTCATGATCTCGGACAGCCGTTTGTCGGAAAGCTGGAAAATCACCACGCCGATCCGCTTGCCGCGGCTGAACACGGGCGAACCGATGAAGGCGGCCTGGTTGTCGAACGACGGAGCGTAGCCGGTAAAATCGGTCATGCTGAAAAACTTCGGCTGGTCGGACGCGTTAGCGATCCGAAACACCTCCCCCAGCCCGGTCTGGGTGAACGGACCGTCGATCAGCGAGGTGGCGAACTCGGGCTTTTTCGACACCGAGTAGACGATATCACCGCTCTGACCATCGACCAGGAAGATGTCCTCGTAGCCGAAACGCTCCTGGTACTCCTTCAACGACTGGTGGAACCGCTTGTGCATCACTGCGTAGAGGGAGCCGTCTTCCGGGCTCAGCATCTCGCTCTTTTTCCCCAGCGGTTCGGGGTTGGCCGCCATGAAGGTATGCTGCAGGGTGACCGTGGTTTCGCTCAGCTTGCCGATCCAGCTCGCCACGTCAGGGGCGGCTCCACCATTTTGCTTGCGGTACTCTTCGCTAAACGGCCCCCGGTAGTAGTCCACCAGCTCCTGGCGCATCTTCTCCAGCTTGGCGGCACCGGCATTTCCGGTCGCCTCGACACTTGCCTGGTAGTTTCTGAAGGCGTTGGGGAACGACTTCAGCGAATCGATGATCATCCGGTTGTCGGAGGAGGTGACGATCTGCGACTGCACGATCTCGAAATAGCTCTCAAGCGCCTTCTGGGTACTCTTGCGCAGCGCCACCATCTGGTTCTCGGCCTGGGCCTCCAGCGCCTCACGCCCATTCTCAACTGCCACCCATCCCAGAACCGCACTCACCACTACCACCGGGACGAGCATCAGCAGACTGGCGCCAACAGTCAGTTTGGTTTTGATTTTCATGTCAATAATCCCGACCGGTTTCCCGGTGTTAACCTTTGATGTGTATCCGTAATCAGACGTGGCAGTAGCGTGCAACCGTTAACCTCCACACTCCGCCCGCCGCTGTATCCTCAGCGGTCATATGGCTTGTAACGACAGTTTCGTCGGAAACTTAAATTCCACTTGAAGGTTATCCGGGATCGAACCGCCCGCAAGGGCTCAGACCGCCTCGCCGGCGGCGTGACCGGAGGACCAGGCCCACTGGAAATTGAACCCCCCGAGATGTCCGGTAACGTCTACCACTTCACCGATGAAATAGAGCCCTGGCTGACGCCGGCTCTGCAGATCCCGGGACCAGAGTTCATCTGTATCCACCCCGCCCAGGGTCACCTCCGCAGTACGGTAACCCTCGGTTCCGGAGGGCTTGACCGACCAGGCGTTGAGCTGGCCACCGACCTCCAGAAGCAGCCGGTCCGGCATCTCCGCGATCACCCGCCGCTGCCACTCTGGCCACATCAACAGCATCAGCTCCTGAACCAGCTTCTGTGGCAACACGCCGGTCAGCAGGTTTTTCAGCAGCGCCCTGGGCTGCTTCCTTTTCAGGTCCAGCAACAATTCGCCAGCCTGGCGACCGGGCAGCAGATCGACCTGCAGAGACTGCCCCGGCCGCCAGTAGTTGGAGAGCTGCAACACCGCGGGTCCGCTGAGCCCCCGGTGGGTGAACAGCAGCTGTTCACTGAAGGCGTGACCCCGGCAGCGCAGGGTAACCGGCAGGGAGATGCCCGACAGCCTCCCGGTGACCCCTTTCATCCCGTCACTGAAGGTGAACGGCACCAGGCCGGCACGGGGTTCGAACACTGCCAGGCCGAACTGGCGGGCCACCCGGTAACCGAAATCGGACGCGCCCATGCTTGGAATCGACAACCCTCCGGTCGCAACCACCAGCGATTCGGCGTTGAACTCGCCGGCCTCGGTCTGCAGCCGGTATCGGCCATCGTAATCAATAGCCGTAACCGGGCAGGGGTGTCGCAGGCTGACCCCCGCCTGTTCACACTCCTGCAGCAGCATGCGCAGAATCTGCCGCGCCGAATCATCGCAGAACAACTGGCCGTGTTCCCGCTCGTGGTACGCGATGCCGTAGCGCTCGACGAGGGAGATGAAATCCCACTGGGTATAGCGGCTGAGGGCCGATTTGCAGAAATGGGGGTTACCCGATAGATAGTTTTCCGGCTCCACGTGGAGGTTGGTGAAGTTGCAGCGGCCACCACCGGACATCAGGATCTTGCTGCCCACCTTGCGACTGCTGTCCAGCAACAGCACGCGACGCCCGCGCCGGCCGGCGGTGGCGGCGCATATGAGGCCGGATGCTCCGGCACCGATAATGATCACATCGTACTGCTGCATGAGCTGCTGTCCTGGCCGGGGCCCGAACCAACCCCGCCGGAGATTATCTCACAGTTGAGGCGAGCAGCGAGTCAACAGAAGTCTGCGGGATCGTCCCGCAATGGATTACAATGGCGGGAATGTTGATTACCATCTTTCCCGGAGTTATCCCTTGCTAGCATCGTTTCCCCTGCACAACCGCCTGCTGCAGACCCTGCAGACGCTTGGACTGACCCGGGCCACCCCGATCCAGCAGCAGGCGATCCCGGTCGCTTTGCAGCATCGTGACCTCATCGCCAGCGCGGAGACCGGTAGCGGAAAAACCTTTGCCTTCCTGCTACCGACCATCGACCACCTGTTGCGAAGCGACGCCCCGCACGCTGGAACCCGGGCGCTCATCCTGGTTCCGACCCGCGAGCTGGCCAGGCAGATACTGAAACAGTGCGACAAGCTGATTGCCGGCACTCGTTTACAGGCAGCCCTGATCAGCGGCGGGGCATCGTTCAAGTTCCAGCGCGCCCAGTTCCGCAAGAATCCCGAGCTCATCATCGCCACGCCGGGACGCCTGCTGGAACACCTGGAACAGGGCAACCCGGATTTCCGGGACCTGGAGATCCTGATCCTGGACGAGGCGGACCGGATGCTGGACATGGGCTTCAGCGAGGACGTCCTCACTATCACTGACCAGTGCAATCCGGAGCGGCAGACCCTGCTCTTCTCCGCCACCCTGAGCCACCGGGGTCTGGGAGAGATGAGCGAACGACTGCTGCGCGATCCGCAGGTGATCACCCTCAGCACGGTACGTGATCCGCACCAGAACATCACCCAGCAGATCATTCCGGCGGACGACGCGGTGCACAAGCGAAAACTGCTTGCCTGGCTGCTGGAAAACGAGAGTTACGACAAGGCGCTGGTGTTCACCAACACCCGTTTGCAAGCGGACACACTGGGCGGCGAGTTGCGCAAGCAGCATATCCGGGCCGGAGTATTGCACGGCGAGATGGATCAGGAGCAACGCAACCAGGTGATGGGATTGCTGCGTCAGGGCAAAATCCGGGTGCTGGTGGCCACCGACGTGGCCGCCCGCGGGCTCGACGTAAAGGGTATCGACCTGGTGATCAACTTCCAGATGGCCCGCAACGGCAAGGAGTACGTGCATCGGATCGGGCGCACCGGCCGTGCCGGCCGACAGGGCCTGGCAATCGCCCTGATCAGCCACCAGGAGTGGAACCGCATGAGCGGCATCGAGCGCTACCTGAAACAGCGTTTCGAAAGGCGTACCATCGCCGAGGTCGGCGGCAACTACCAGGGACCGAAACGGCAGAAAGGTTCCGGCAAGGCGGCGGGCAGCAAGCGGGGCAAGGCGGCGGCCAGCAGCACCCGCAAGCCGGCGCAGAAGACCAGGCAGCGCCTGCGCGAGCGCGAGCGCAAGAATATCGGCAAGCGACGGCAGCCATCCGCCACCAAGCCGGCAAGGGAAGCCGGACACAAGCCATTGACGCGCCGTCCGAAATCGGAAGAGTAGCCAGAGAGGAGCCGCCGGTGTTTGAGAAGAGGGACCTGGTGAAGCTGGCCAAGCGGGAGATGCCGTTCGGCAAGTACAAGGGACGCCGCCTGATCGACCTGCCGGAACCCTACCTGGTCTGGTTCTCCCGCCAGGGGTTTCCGGAGGGGGAGCTGGGTGAACTGCTGGCACTGGCGCTGGAGATCAAGATCAACGGACTGGAGCACCTGATCCAGCCGCTCAAGCGGATACCCACCCTGCACTAACCGGCTCAGGAGCCAAGCCGCAAGTGGCGCTCCCGCAGCAGGTCGTTGGTCAGGTTGAGATCAAAGCGGTCGGGCGAAAAGTCACCACCGATCCAGCGCACCATGTAGTCGTGCTCCGGATGGGAGGGATCGGCCGTCGCCTCCAGGAACTCGTCGTAGCCTGGCGGCCCTCCAACATCCTCCGGCGGGCAGGCCCGCTCTCCGGAGCTGCAGAGCGGCAGGTTCTGGGACAGGTCGTAAGGCAGGATCTCCTCCAGCACCACCCGGTGCTCCCAGGCATCGCCGAAGTCGTAGATGTAGAGCAGACTGTCTCCCTCTTTTTTCAAGACCTGGCGCAGCCGCACCTGCTCCTCGTCCCGGGTATCATCCGGGAACTGGTCATCCGGGACACCGTATTTCCGCCCCTCCCGAATGAACATGTGCATGTGAATATTGGTCCAGCCCATGGCAATCTGCAGGGTGTCGTGCAGGTCCGCCAGGGTATCGCTGTCCGCCACACGCACCTGGCGCCATACCTCCGGAACCACCCCGAGCAGGCTGACATTCAACTGGTAGACCTTGCGCAGATAGTCCATGCCCTGCCTTACCTCTTCCCACGCTGTGCCCTGGTCGCGACGAACCGGGCCAGGAGAACCGGGGAGAGCCCGAAGGTGCCGTCCGGGTGTCCGGCGCAGCCCCCCGCATGTCTGAATAATCTATTGAAAAACACCTGATTACCTGAAGTTTTCAGCTGCACACCGAGGTTTCTAGGATAATCGCTACACCTGGCCAGTAACAGCCCTACCTGTTGAAAACCTGATCTTGCGCAACGCGCGCCGAAACATCCCGTTCCATCATCCACGGCGCATAGGGCTATTACCTGGCAGCCGGAGACCCGACAGTTGACACCGGCCAACCGGCGGACCTAGGATCAGCCTTGGGGATGTCCCCGGGAACAACGGATACCAGACCAGATGTTCGCCCGACTCCTGCACAAGCTCAGACAGCTGTTTGCGCGCAGCATCTCCGATATACCACCGGATTACCAGCGTTGTGCCATGATCTGCAAGTCGGACTACTGCTCCCCTGCCGAATACGAACGCTGCGAGAAAAGAAAGGCCTACCTGCAGTTTGAACGGGAAGACTAGCCCCCCGGCAGCCAGGCACCTCGCTATCACTCCTCTCCTGTGCTAAAAAGCGGGCTCATATCCACCAGGAACCCATCATGGAACAGACCGACAAGCTCGCCGTACTGATCGACGCGGACAACGCCCAGCCCAGCATAATCGAGGGTCTGATGACCGAGATCGCCAACTACGGCACCGCCAGCGTCAAGCGCATCTACGGTGACTGGACCGGCCCCGGGCTCAAGGGCTGGAAAGAGGTGCTGCTGGAGCACTCGATCCAGCCGATGCAGCAGTTCGCCTACACCAAGGGCAAGAACGCCACCGACAGCGCCATGATCATCGACGCCATGGACCTGCTCTACACCAACAACTTCAACGGCTTCTGCATTGTCTCCAGCGACAGCGACTTCACCAAGCTGGCCTCGCGCATCCGCGAGTCCGGCCTGCTGGTGTACGGTTTCGGCGAACGCAAGACCCCCTCCGCCTTCGTCTCCGCCTGCGACAAGTTCATCTACACCGAGGTATTGCGGGCAAAGAGTGATGAAAGCGCCGCCATCGCGAAGAAATCCACCGGGGAGCTGAAACAGGACGCGCGGCTGGTCAATCTGCTGCGTAACGCGGTGGATACCTCCTCCGACGACAGCGGCTGGGCACAGCTCGGACCGGTGGGCAGCAACATCGCCAAGCAGTCGCCGGAATTCGACCCGCGCAACTACGGTTACGCCAAGCTGGGTGAACTGGTGGCCGCCACCAAGCTGTTCGACATCGAGGCGCGGCAGATCGGCACCACCCACTCCAAGGCACTCTACGTGCGCGACAAGCGCAACAAGTAGCCCCGGCTAATCCGTACCCCAGTAGGGGGTACGGATCGGCTCCCCCAGGTCCGCTTCCACCAGGCGCCGGCGCACTTCCAGAAGACGCTCCACCAGCTGCGGTTCCTGCCGCTCGTAGGCCTCGGCGTCCGGTGTCCGTTTCACCACCACCCCCAGCAGCTCGGTGATTGCATTGCCAATCGAGTTCTGGCTGATGGTCACAATCAGGCGTCCATTGTCATCCCGGTACAGAAGCTGCTTGAACGCCGGCTGCCAGCGGATCGCATGGGCATACTTGGCGTCGTGCACGCACTGATCGCGTACCTTCTTTGCCGTTTTCAGGAAATCGTTGTTATAGAGCAGGGTGCTCTCTATCTGCTCCGGGTAGTAGGCATCCCTGGGAATCGGTGCATTGCGGGTCGAGACCTGGCTGAAGAAGGTGCGGTAGAAGTCGATGAAGCCCTTCAGGATGGCGTCGTACTCGCGCCACAGGTGAATGCTCTTGAGCTGCTCCACGCCACCCTGTATCTCCCAGCTCGGCAATCCCTGGGGATACCCGGTCAGCTCGATCCGGCAGCTGCCGTCGGTGACCGGACGCAGGATTTTCAGATCCAGCTGGGAGAAAAACTGGTGATAGACGTCGTGCATATAGGCCTGGAACAGGCTGTGCTGCCCGCCGTCGGTAAGGTTAGGGTTGCTCGGATCGGCCAACGGTGCGGCCCCCAGCTGCTGCTTGTCGAACACCATGAAGTGGTTGTGCAGCATGCGGATGCTCGGCACCCCGGGCGCGGTAAGCGGCCAGGTCGCATCCAGACTCGCCTCCCCGGCCAGGATCAGCCAGGCATCGGGATCCGGGTACTGCTCCAGCATGTACTCGAGCAGTATCTGGTTCATCCGGTTCCAGACATGGCGCACTGCCGGCGGCACCTGGGTTCGGCGTACCGGTCGCCCCAGGGGGTCGAGGATGCTCTTGGAGGTGTTGTAGATGATCGAGGCGTCGAACTCGTTGCTATGGCCCAGTGCCTTACGGTAGAGCAGCAGATCCTCCGGATTCACCAGCAGGCCGTTGTTGTGCACCAGGTCGTTGAGGTTCTCGGTGCTGTTGAAGAACTCGTTCGGCATCATCCCCTCCGGCACCTCCAGGGGGATCGGGCGGAACGGGGTTTCGATCTCGCGTGGACCTGACTGCATGTCCTTGAACCTCGACGGCAATAATCTGTTTATATGGATATAAGACATTGAAATAATTAACTATTTCAATGAAAACCAAGCCATCATAGAGGAACCGGAAAGATAAGCAAACCGCAACCAGGGGAAAGGTTCCGAATCCCAGTCACCCAGGAGAATCAGCCATGGCCGGTTACGGGCAATAGAGCCGCGAATAAACGCAAATGAACACGAATATAACTGTTCAGGAAATATCTCTTACACGAATTCGTGGGTCGGTTATTTTCAGGCATGGAAGCATCCCGGCAAATCCATGCGCCGGAGCTGTGTTTTTTGTTTATTTGCGTGTATTCGCGGCTAATAGCGCTACTGAATACGACCGGGTGAAATGAGTAACCCGATGCCGGATTCAGTAGTTGACCCCGATGGCGGTGCACAGATAGCGCATGAAGTCGTCGCTGTGGCGGTACGCCCGCAGGGTCTCCGGGACCAGTTCCGGACCCTGGATGGCGGCCGGCTCGATAGACTTGACGGCGATGAAGTCCTTGCGTTTCAGATCATCGATCAGGGGGTGGTCGGCGCTGTAGCCGCGTGGCGGCCGCTTCAGAGAGTCGCCGGCCAGGGCGAAGTGCCCTTTGAATCCATCTGCCTCCAGTGCCCGCCGCCAGGCCGCCGGATTGTCGTCCAGGAAACCGCGGATCGCCGCCAGCACCCGGGATTCCGGGTGCCAGATACCCGCAGCCACGAAGCACTCGTCGGGCGCGATATGCAGGTAGAAGCCCGGAGCGTGCACGTCCCTGCCCTGGGCATGGCGGAACTGGATGCCGATATTGGTCTTGTAGGGGGTCTTGTCGTTGCTGAAGCGCACGTCCCGGTAGATCCGCATCAGGGAGCCGCCGACCTTCTTCGGGCTGGCCCGAAAGTGCGGGGATATTTCGGCCAGCCCGGGTACCATGGCCTCGATAAAGGCCAGTGCCGGCTCCCGCACCTGCGCCTCGTAACGCCCCTTGTTGGCCTGAAACCAGGCCTTCTCGTTGTTCTCTCTCAACTCCCTGAGAAAAGGCAGAGTGCCGTCAGGAAATCCTGAAAACAGTGCCACGATCACCTCCTGTTGTTTTGTTTCAGCAGGGCGGACTACCGCCTCTACTCTAGCGGCTGATTCAGAGTCCCGCCAGCCAGATCATCAGCGGCAGTGTGATGGCGGAGGCCACCACCTGAACCGTGATCAGGTTGGCCATCAGGGGCGCATCGCCCCCCATCTGCCGGGCCAGGATGTAGGAGGTGGAGGCGGTGGGCACGGCGGCGGCGATCACCGCCACGGTACGCGGGACACCATCGATGCCGAACAGCCAGGCACCGGCGAACATCAGCAGCGGCATGCCGAGCAGGCGGATGGCGGCACCAAAACTGACCAGCAGCCGATGATCCAGCACCAGGGAGAAGCGCAGCCCGGCCCCTACCGTCAGCAGACCGAGGCCGAGGGCGCCGCCACCCAGGATATCGAACAGGGAGAAGATCTGCGGCGGCAGCCCGATCCCTGTCAGGTTGAGCAGGGCACCGATCACGCAGGCGATAATGAAGGGGTTGCGCAACAGCTTCCGCAACACGTCCCGCAGGCTGCTCTGCCCCTCCGTGAAGTGGGCCAGGATCGAGACGTTGATGACATTCAGCGGCGGGATGATCACCGCCATGATGATCGCCATGTAGGCGACGCCCGCATCGCCGTAGAGCAGACCGACGATCGAGAGGGCGATAAAACCGTGCCAGCGGGTTGCCCCCTGGAACAGGCTGCTGAAGGCGGGCCCGCCGATCTTCAGCCAGCGCCGCATCAGGGGCTGGAACAGCAGTAACAGCAGGCTCATGCCGAAGATCGCAAACAGCACCATGGCGGAGAACAGGAGCAGCTCGGCGGATTCGATCCGGGCCGTGGCCAGGGTCTTGATCAGGAGTGCCGGGAACAGCACGAAATAGCAGAGATTTTCGAAACCGAGCCAGCTCTCGTCTGTGAACAGGCGGCTGCGACGCAGCAGCATGCCGAGCAGGATGATGGCGATCACCGGAATCAGCGCATTGAAGACGGCTATCATGTGGCAGGTTGTCCCCGGGCAGTAAAAACGCCCGGCGGATGCTCCGGCCGGGCGTTGCCTAGTTTAACTGAATTGGTGGTGACCAGACCAACAGGGTTGCGCCAGAACGGCCGCTTCCGGCCCACTACGACGGAATCAGAGCGGCGAGCCGCGCCCGTTGCTGGGACAGGTCCCACCGGCGCAGGGCGTGGGGCCCGGCAGCTCGGCGCTGCCGATCCGGGTGTACTCACCCGCCTCGTCGGCCCACACCACCTCGTGAGGCAGCACCTCTTCGGAGGGGAAGGGGATCACCTGCGCCCGCGCCCCGTCATTCTCCAGCACCTGGTAGGTCTCGCCGAACAGTTCGATGATATCACCGGCTGCAAAATCACTTCGATAGGCTGACATGGACGACCCTCTCTCGATAACCAATACCAGCTATAATTTAGCGACAAACTGGTATCAAATGCAACCATTTAATGGAAACGGAATTCCGTTCAGATCGGCATGAAGACCGCCGAGGCGACCGACTGGATGATGGTCTTGATGCGCCGGTTGCTGCTCTGGGCCACCACCCGGGCCATGTTGTCCTGCAGCGCAATCAGCTTGCCGAAGAGGCGCTCGTAGCTGAGATTCTTGAGCGGTCCGTCGGTCTGGTTACTGACCAGGAACAACACCCCCCGGCTGTCCCGGGCATGGCTCAGCTTCCAGGTGGCGATCTCGATGTTGCGCGCCGCGTTGTAAAGCTTCTGGGGATCCAGCTCATCGGTCAGGTAGAAATCCTGCTTGCCGTTATGGGCCGCCAGCAGCATCCCGCGCAGCCCCTCGACAAAGGCCAGCACCCGGTCACCGGCGTAGGCCTCGTCAAAGGCCAGCATGATGGCGTCACTCCCCTGCCTGCCCCGCAGTTCCGGAAAGCGGCCATTTCGTTCAATACCAAATACCCTCTGCACCGCAACCTGTGGCGAACCCGCGCCCCCCTTGGGCCACTCCCGGGGATTTCTCAGGTAGAGCTTGCCCATCAGCTCCTGCAGGTACTCCAGGCTCTGGCGGATCTCGATTTCGACCACCATATCCACGTCGCTCTTGACGATATCGTCCACCTGGAAGCCCCGGGTACGAATCTGGGAGTCCCGCTCCGGCGTACCGACGCAACCGGCCAGCAGGAGCAGACAGAACAGCAGGACTGGTCGACTAGAGGCGTTCACGCAGATCCCTCATGGCAAAGCCGAGCAGCGGCGCGGACCAGTCACGGATCAGGCCGAGCACCTTGAAGCGCTCCCCCATCTCGGTCGGCAGGGTCAGCCGCTTCACCCCTTCCACCAGCGCCATGTGACCTGCCACGTCGTCCGGATCGGAGGCTGCCACCAGCCGGTCCAGGCCGCTGGCCATCAGGAAGTAGGCCTGGGTGGTGTATCCGGCGACCTGGAAACCGGCCCCCTGCGCCGCCTCGGCCACGGCGGTGAACTCCACGTGGGCGGTGATATCCTGCAGGCCGGGGTAGACCAGGGGATCGGGATGGGCCCGGTGCCGGTAGTGACACATCAGGGTGCCGCGGTTTCTCGCCGGATGGTAGTACTCTGCCCGGCTGTGGCCGTAGTCGATCAGCAGCACCACGCCCTGCTGCAGGCTGACAGCCAGGGAGGCGAGCCAGGGACCGGCCCGCAGGTTGATTTCCGACTCAAAGCCATCCTCTACCTCCAGACCGGAGAGGACTCTCTTCACCGCCTGCGCGAGGCCCGGCGTCTCCGGTTCCCTCCAGGTCAATTCGAAGCGCTCGCCCCGGGCCTCCACGAACTGCTCCTGTATGTCGCCGTCGCTCACCCTGAAGCGATGCACCGGCATCGCGTCCAGCAGCTCGTTGGCCAGCACCACCCCGCGGAACCCTTCCCCGGGGAATGCGCTCAGCCAGGTTACCCGGGGCAGCAGGTGGGGCACCCGCTGTGACAGGGTCCGCCGCTGGCGCTGCTGCAGTTCGGGACTCAGGTCCAGGATCAAGTAGCGCCCGGGCAGACTATCCAGTCGCTCCAGCTCCTGCAGCAGATCCGCCGCCAGGATGCCGGAGCCGGCACCTACCTCCAGAATATCGCCACCCGGCTCCAGCCCGGCCAGCACCTCGCTGCATTGCCGGGCCAGGCAACGGGCGAACAGGGGCGACAGCTCCGGTGCGGTGACAAAATCACCGGCCTGGCCGAACTTGCGTGCACCGGCGGCGTAGTAGCCGAGGCCGGGGGCATACAGCACCCGCTCCATGTAGTGGTCGAACGGCAGGCGCCCCCCGGCCTGTGCAATCTCCTGCCGGATCAGCTCCACCAGTTTCAGGCTGTGGGCCCGGGCATCCGGGTCCGGCTCCGGCAATCGGGAGAGCGCGGCATCGGCCGCGCGGGGAGAGATCCGCTCATTCATCGATTTCGAAAACCCGTCTGATCCAGTATAAAGTGGTGACTGCAGCCAGCGCCTAGTCTACCAACTGTGGTGGTGGAGCAGAAATCGAGGAGAGAGAACATGACCAGCAGCGCCCGGCCCATTGCCCTGATCACCGGCGGCGCACATCGCATCGGCGCCGAGATCGCCTGCACCCTGCACCGCAACGGGCTGGATATCGCCCTGCACTATCGCAGCTCGCGGGAGGCCGCGGAGGAGCTGAAACGGGAACTTGAGCAGCAACGCCCGGATTCTGTGTTCCTGGTCCAGGGCGATCTGTGCCAATTGACAGAGCTGGAAGAGGTGGCGAAACAGGTTCGCGGATGGCGCATGCGGCTGGACCTGCTGGTTAACAACGCCTCTCTTTTCTATCCCACCCCTCTGGAGCAGGTATCCGAGCAACAGTGGGAGGAGCTGATGGGTACCAACCTGAAGGCACCGTTCTTCCTCTCCCGCACACTCGCCCCCCTGCTGCGGGAACAGCAGGGAGCAATCATCAACCTGGTGGACATCCACGCCGAACGTCCGCTGGCCGGGCACCCTGTCTACAGCATGGCCAAGGCCGGCAATGCGATGATGGTGAAATCCCTGGCCCGGGAGCTGGGACCGGAGATCCGGGTCAACGGGGTCGCACCCGGGGCCATCCTGTGGCCGGAACAGGGGCTCTCAGAGGCGGCCCGGCAGGAGATCGTCTCGCGCACCCAGCTGGGGCGCAGCGGCACCCCCGCAGATATCGCCAGCACGGTACGCTTCCTGGCACTGGAGGCGCCCTACATCACCGGCCAGATCATCTCCGTGGACGGAGGCCGCAGTGTACAGCAGTGACAGTATCAGTCGCTGTCAGGAAGAGCGCTATCGAACGGTACCGGCCACAGCTTCTGCCCCCCCTGGTCGAAGTCGGCCCACAACTCCCGGTAGGTGACACCCAGCTCCGGGTGCCGGCTCTCACCGGCCACCTCGGAGAGCGGTAGCAGAACGAAGGCGTAGCGGGTGATCTCGTCCCGCGGCAGGTGCATCCCGGCCAGGTCCACCACCTGGTCTCCGTAGGTGAGCAGGTCGATATCCAGGGTCCGGGAAGAGAACCCGCCCCCCTCCCGGGTCCTGCCGTGGGCCGACTCGATGGCCCGAAAACGTTCCACCAGACGCGGAACCGGGAGCCCGGTATCGATCCCCACCACCATGTTGTAGAAAGCGTCGCCGGAGAATCCCACCGCCTCGCTCTCGTACACCCGGGACAGGTGCAGAGGACCGAACTCGCGCCGCAGGTCATGCAGTGCCGCCCGGATGTTGTGCTCACGCTCGATATTGCTGCCGAGGCTGATCCAGGCCCGGGCCATCTCAGCTACGCTCGCCCCGCTCAATGATCACGCCCACGTCGGTCGCCGCACTCACCGCACCGATCTTGTTCATAGTCAGGCGCACCCACTTCACATCGAACTCCCTGCGTATGATTTCCGCGCAGCGCTCCGCCAGCGTCTCCACCAGCTGGAACTGGCTCGCCTCGACGAAACTGACCAGGCGCTTGGAGACCGCCTTGTAGTCCACCGCGTCAGCGATGTCCTCGGTTGCCGCGGCGCGCCGCACATCGGTGCTCATCTCGATATCCAGCACCACGGTCTGCCTGATCTCACGCTCCCAGTCGTAGATGCCGATTACCGTGTCGATTCGAAGATCACGTATAAAAACTATATCCATTGGGCCTCTCTGACGCCGTCCCTACCATGCCTCCATGTTAAAGCAGCGGGCGTGCATAACAAACACCCTTGACCCTGGCCACCCGCTACCGGGACAATTCGTCCACCGGCGGCACCCCACTCGTCCGCCGACATGCGACCACCCGTACCACTATGACCGACGCCGCACTGATCATCGCCGCCTACCTGCTGGGCTCGCTCTCCAGCGCCATCATCGTCTGCCGACTGCTCGGCCTGCCCGACCCGCGCACCCAGGGCTCCAACAATCCGGGAGCCACCAACGTGTTGCGTATTGGCGGCAAAAGGGCGGCCGCCATCACCCTGCTGGGGGACAGCCTGAAGGGGTTTCTGCCGGTGTTTGCCGCAAAACTGCTCGGGGTCTCGCCACTGGTTCTGGCCGGGGTGGCGCTAGCCGCCTTTCTGGGCCATCTCTACCCGCTCTTCTTCCGTTTTCAGGGTGGCAAGGGTGTGGCCACGGCGCTGGGTGTGCAGTTTGGCCTGGCCTGGCCTATCGGCGCCAGCGTGGCCGGACTCTGGCTGCTGATGGCCAAGGGGCTCAACATCTCCTCCCTGGCGGCCCTGGTCTCGATGGCCCTGGCACCGCTCGCGGTGTGGCTGTTCTGGCCGGCCCCGGAGCTGATCGCCATGCAGTGCGTGATGAGCCTGATCCTGTTCTGGCGTCACCGCAGCAACATCCGCAACCTGCTCTCCGGGACCGAGGGCAAAATCAAGAAAGAACAGGGGTCGGAGTAACCCGGATCAGAGGGCGGCCAGGCTATCCATGGGCCAGCGCGGCATGGCGCCGAAGGCCAGCGGTTCGTGCTGCCCGGCGCGCAGGCGCTGCCAGCCGGCGTACGCGATCATGGCGCCGTTGTCGGTACAGAACTCGTTGCGCGGGTAGAACACCCGGGCACCCTCCCGTTTCATCGCCGCCGCCATTTTCTGCTGCAGTTGGCGATTGGCGCTGACCCCGCCGGCCAGTACCAGGGTATCTGCCCCGCACTCACGTACCGCGCGACGGCACTTGATCACCAAGGTGTCCACCACCGCCTCCTCGAAGGCGCGGGCGATATCTGCCCGGGTCTGGTCGTCGACGGATTCTGTCTCCCCGTTGGTCTCGCGCTGCAGGGTGTTCAGGGCGAACGTCTTCAGCCCGCTAAAACTAAAATCCAGCCCGGGCCGGTCGGTCATCGGGCGCGGAAAGGTGAACCTCGCCGGATCGCCATCCTGGGCCAGGCGGGCCAGTTCGGGGCCTCCCGGGTAGGGCAATCCCATCATCTTGGCGGTCTTGTCAAAAGCCTCGCCGGCGGCATCATCCAGCGACTCGCCAAGCATGCGGTAGCTCCCCACCCCCTTCACCTCGACCAGCTGGGTATGTCCGCCGGAAACCAGCAGCGCCACAAACGGGAACGACGGACGATCCGCTTCCAGCATGGGTGCCAGCAGGTGGCCTTCCATATGGTGTACCCCCACCGCCGGCACACCCCAGGCCCAGGCCAGGGTGCGACCGATCGCCGCCCCAACCAGGAGGGCACCCACCAGCCCAGGTCCGCTGGTGTATGCGACACCGTCGAGCTCCCGCTTGCTGATACCAATATCCTGCAGCAGACTGCTGACCAGGGGCAGGGTCTTGCGCACGTGGTCGCGGGAGGCCAGTTCCGGCACCACACCGCCATAAACCGCGTGCAGATCGATCTGGCTGTGCAGCCGGTGCCCGAGCAGTCCGCGATCGCTGTCGTAGACCGCCACACCGGTCTCGTCACAGGAGGTTTCGATACCCAGTACCCGCATGTCTCTCACTCCAAGGCACGGCCGCAGGCAAGTTTCTACCCACCGCCGTCCGCATAAATTTGCTCGCTTCAGCGACCCGGACGGGCCGCCGGCACAATTCCAACATATAGACCGGTAAATCCATAGTTTTTCCTGTTTACCCAGCAAAATCATCCATGAACAAATGCGCTTCATAAAGCCTCGAATAGACGTAAATAGTAATAAAATCAGTTTGATGGCCGAGGCGTTACTGGATGGACCTCTACCTGAAAATGAGCGATACCCCCCCGAAAAAGAGACAAAGCACTTGGAAATTTACAGAGTTCGCGTTCATTTACGCCCATTCCATCCTCAGGTCCGTAAACGGCGCATCCCTGCACTACTCCTCGCGGCCGATTTTTTCCTGAATACAGCCGATTCAAATGAATGGGCAATCAGGTAATTATTTTTGCAAAACCGAAAAACTGTGCGTAAAATTCGCGCTCTTAAGTTTCCAGCACCGGAAGGGTGCGTTTTTTGAGGTGGGAAATGCCCAACGTACGAGTCAAAGAGAACGAGCCATTTGAAGTCGCAATGCGCCGCTTCAAGCGCGGTTGCGAAAAAGCCGGCGTACTTGCCGAGGTACGTCGTCGCGAGCACTACGAGAAGCCAACCGCAGAGCGCAAGCGCAAGGCTGCCGCCGCGGTGAAGCGTCACCTGAAGAAGGTCTCCCGCGAAAACCGCAAGTGGGATCGCCAGTACTGATCCAGCCGGATCAGCGCTCCACTCCATGCTGAAACAGCGCATCCAGGAAGACATGAAGCACGCCATGAAGGGGGGTGACAAACCCCGTCTGGGCGTGATTCGCCTGTTGATGGCCGCTATCAAGCAGCGCGAGGTGGACGAACGGATCGAGCTCGACGACGAGCAGATCCTGCAGGTACTGGACAAGATGGTGAAGCAGCGTCGGGACTCCATCACCCAGTACCAGGATGCCGGACGAACCGAGCTGGCGGAGCAGGAGGCATTCGAGGTCTCGATCCTGCAGGAGTACTTGCCGGAAGCCCTGAGCGAAGCCGAAATCGCCGACATGATACGGCAGGCGATCGCCGACACGGGTGCCGAATCCATGCGCGACATGGGCAAGGTGATGGGGCAACTCAAACCGAAAATGCAGGGACGTGCCGACCTGGGGGCGGTCAGTGCCCTGATCAAGCAGCAGCTAAGCGGAACCTGATACGGCAGCGTTTCACGGCATCCGAAGCAGAGCTCTGGCATCCCGAGGGACCGGAGCTTTTTTGTCCCTGGGCAGCCGATAGTCTGGAGACTATTGCACGATGGCCGGAAAGATCCCTGCACAATTCATCGATGAACTGCTCAACCGGGTCGATATCGTCGACCTGATCAACAGCCGTGTCTCCCTGAAAAAGGCCGGCCGGGACTACCAGGCCTGCTGCCCGTTCCACAACGAAAAGACCCCCTCCTTCACCGTCAGCCGGGAGAAACAGTTCTACCACTGCTTCGGCTGCGGCGCCCACGACAACGCCATCGGCTTTCTGATGGAGTACGACAACCTCAGCTTCGTGGAGGCGGTGGAGGAGCTGGCCGCCCAGGCCGGGATGGAGGTGCCGCGGGAACAGGGTCAACAGGAGGGACCGGACTATCGCCCCCTCTACGAGATCCTGGAGGAGTCCGCCCGCTACTACCAGTGGCAGCTGCGCAAGCACCCGCAGGCGAAGAAAGCGGTCAGCTACCTGAAGCAGCGCGGCCTGACCGGCGAGATCAGCCGCGAATTCGGCATCGGCTTCGCCCCGCCCGGCTGGGACAACCTG
>JAPHTA010000332.1 GCA_026196475.1 Sedimenticola sp. | reverse complement strand
GACACGATATCGGCAAGATCGAGATCTGTGGCCGGGTGGATGACAAGCTGATCCTGAAACAGATCCATGCCCGTGCCGAGGAGCAGGATACCGCGGCGCGCATGATGATCCGCAAGCTGGATGATCACGCCGGCTGGCTGGATGACATGGAAGAGGTAGCCATCTAAAACCCGCATCGGCAAAAGCGTAAAGAAAAAACCGGCCCTGACGTGGCCGGTTTTTTCTGTTCTACCCCGGGGCTGTAACGGGGCCTATTACTTGCCTACGGCCTTGAGAATGACCGGCACCAGGGGTTCCGGTAGCTTCAGCGCCCCGGAGAGGGCGAACTCCTGCGCCTGACCGGACATCTTGGCCCAGGTCTTGCGGATGATATCCAGCCACTTCTCCTCGCTGTACTCTGGATGCTTCTCCACGAACTCCTGCATGTAGTGCTCGATAAAGACCAGGTCGGCGATATCCTCCAGCAACTGGCTGTCCGGGTTGATCTTCAGGGCCCGCTTGCCCACGGCCTTTTTTGCTCTCTCGATCGAGGCTTCGTCATATCCCGCCTCGGCCATCAGCGCCCCTGCCGTCTCGGCGTGGAACTTGTAAAGCCCGGTACGCCACTGGTAGTAGCCCTGACGACCTTCAGGATAGGTATCCCGGGGCGTTTTCCAGCGCTGGATATGCTGCGCATGGATAGCCAGCTTCATGGCATCGTCGGTCTCCGGCGCAAAGCGCTGCAGCATCTCCGACATGCGATGAGAGTAGAGCAGCTCCTTGGGCCACTCCTTGCCATCAACGGTTACCTTGTTGGGATCCTCGCTGTTGGCCTGGTCCATCAGCTCGATCGCCTTCTCGAATTTCTGCGCTTCCGACATTCTTACACCTCGACTGGTCAGGATAGCCTGATACGTTTTATGCCGTTTACGATACCGTAAAATCCGTCGCCCCTTCCCCTTTGAATATCAGGGATTATTAACATGCCCCCCCCTGAGCACCACGTCATTGCGGCGCAGGCCGCAATCCAGACCGACCCGCCTGAAGGTTCCTGGATGCCGGCCTGCGCCGGCATGAAGGGTTTACGGCTATTTGGCGAGGGATTGGAGACGGCTCTGCCCACAGCACCACGTCATTGCGGCGCAGGCCGCAATCCAGACCGACCCGCCTGAAGGTTCCTGGATGCCGGCCTGCGCCGGCATGGCAGGTTTCCGCTGGTTGGCCAGGGGTCAGAATTTTCGCCCCGTCTGCTCAATGCCGGTGCAACCAGCTGAGCCCGAGCCGAGCATAGAGACCGCCCGTGAGCAGGCCGCCGAGCGCACCTCCCAGGATCGCCCCCATCACCTGGAGCACGCCGGTCGGAGACGATGCCGGATGCAGGTAACCCTGGGTGACTGCGTCATGGACGGTCCAGATACTCCCGGCCACCAGGACCGACAGAACTCCCGCCACCAGCGAACCGACCAGCGGCAGGGGTATGCGACAATCCATACGGCTGACCAGACGATAAACGCCGTAGATATAGAACGTACCGGTCACCGGTACCAGCAGTGCGGCAGACGCGAAGCCATTCAACGGCAGACCGGTCCGGGTGAGAAGCCATGCCACGCTCCCCGAAAGCGTACCCGCCAGCAACCCCGTCAGGGCCTTCATCAATGCACCACTGACAGCTTCATGACGATAGCCGTACAGGTAGCCTGCAACCATCCCGGCAAGGAGCGAAACCAGGGTCAACTCACCGGCATGCAGACTATCTGCCACCACCTGGTAGGCAATACCGGAGACCGCACCGGCCAGGGTTCCGATAATGGCCACCTGAAATGAACCGTAAAATGCCGCACCCACGGCCCCGGCAAGTGCCGCGGCCGGCACCACGGCCAGTCCCCCCATATCAAGAGGCGCGAGCATACCGGTGAACCCGACGTAGAGTCCGCCGAATATGGCACCCACGAGGCCCCAGATGATGGCATAGATCAGGACATCACCCTTTCGATCCAGCGTCGGTTGTTGTTTCTGATAAACAGAGGGATTCGTGCCATCAACGGGGACGGCGGGACTGGGATATTCTTTCATGTGGAGTTACTGCGACTGCCTTGTTGGAACGTCTACTATCCGGTCTTCTGGACCGGTACTGGCCCCCGGCCTCTCCCCGTTGGTGGGAGAAGCCGGGTACGGGTCTGCGATCAGGTAACCTTTACCTGCACCATCTCCTGCCCCTCCTCATCCGAGAGGTGCACCGCACAGGCGATGCAGGGATCGAAGCTGTGGATGGTACGCAGGATCTCGATCGGCTGTTTCGGATCATGCAACTGGTGGTTATCCTGCAACGCCGCCTCGTAGGCGCCGGCCTTGCCCTCGCTATCCCGGGGCCCGGCGTTCCAGGTGGAGGGAACCACCGCCTGGTAGTTCTTGATCTTGGTATCCTTGATCACCACCCAGTGGCCCAGAGCACCGCGTGGCGCCTCCATGTAACCCGCCCCCTGGCACTCGCTGGGCCAGGTCGAGGGATCCCACAGGGCGTCGTTGAAGGTCTTGCTGTCCCCCGCCTTGATGTTGGCCACCAGGTCGTCATACCAGCCCTGCATCCCGTCGGCCAGGATCTTCGACTCCAGGGTCCGGGCCGCGGTCCGACCCAGGGTCGAGAACAGCGCCTCCAGCGGCAGGTCGAGTTTCTTCAGGGCAAAACCGGCCAGCTCACGGGTCGGTTCATGGCCCTTGGCGTAGAGCAACAGCACCCGCGCCAGCGGACCCACCTCCATGGAGTGGTTCTTCCAGCGCGGGGACTTGAGCCAGGAGTAGGCCTGCTCCACGTCCAGATGCTTGTAGGGAGGCTTGGGACCGGTGTAGTTGAGATTGGTCTCGCCGTCGTAGGGGTGCAGGCCCTTGTCATTGCCCTCATCATAGTCGTACCAGGAGTGTTTCACGTACTCCTGGATCTGGGAGGCATCATGCACATCGATCTCGTGCACGGTACTCAAATCCCGGTTGAGGATCACCCCGGACGGGAACAGGAAACCGGACGGGTCGCTCATACTGGTGGCGGGCAGGTCACCGTAGCACATGAAGTTGCCCAGCCCCTCGCCCCGTTTGAACCAGTCCTTGTAGAACGAGGCCACCGCCAGGGTGTCCGGCAGGTAGACCTGGTCCACGAAGGCCCGCATCTGGGTAATGATATCCTGCACCTGGGCCAACTTCTTGGCGTTGATGGCGGAATCGGAGTTGAGATCGATCGGCGAGGCGACACCGCCCACCAGGAAATTGGGGTGGGGGTTCTTGCCGCCGAATATGGCGTGCAGCTTGGCCACGTCACGCTGCCAGGTGAGCGCCTCCAGGTAGTGGGCCACCGCCATCAGGTTGGCCTCAGCCGGTAGCTTGTAGGCCGGGTGCCCCCAGTAAGCCTTCGAGAAGATACCCAGTTGCCCGGCTTCGACAAAGCCCTTCAGCTTCTTCTTCACATCGGCAAAGTAACCCGGGGAGGACTTGGGCCAGCTGCTCAGTGACTGCGCCAGGTCAGAGGTCGCCTTCGGGTCAGCCTCAAGGGCCGACACCACGTCCACCCAGTCCAGGGCATGCAGGTGGTAGAAGTGCATCACGTGGTCGTGGATGTACTGGGCACCGATCATCAGGTTGCGGATCAGTTGCGCATTTTTCGGTATCTCGTAGTTCAGTGCGTCTTCAACGGCACGGATCGAGGCCATGCCATGGACCAGGGTGCAGACGCCGCAGATGCGCTGCACGAAGGCCCAGGCATCCCTTGGATCGCGCCCCTTGAGGATGGTCTCTATGCCCCTCACCATGGTTCCGGATGAGTAGGCCTGCCCGATATTGTTGCCATCCATTTGCGCTTCAATGCGCAGGTGGCCCTCGATTCGGGTGATCGGGTCAACGACGATGCGTTCGCTCATAACTCTCTTCTCCCTTTTCTGCCCGGATCACGGCCCGGGCAGGATTTTTTATTGCGCGGCGGGCGCTGCTGCTGTCTCTTTCACCGCCAACACTCCCCACCAGGGGAGTACTGTCAGTTACTGTTTTTTGTCTCCTGGGCCGGCTCATCCACCACAAGATGATCGGCAATCAGTTCGGAGAGACCCACGATTGGCATCTCGACCTTGTACTCTTCGAGACCCTCCTCGATCACCAGGCGGCAGTTGGCACAGGCGGTAACCAGCACGTCGGCGTTGGTTTCGGCAATCTGGTCACGCTTCTTCTTGAACACCTGGATACGAAGGTCAGCCGCATCGTCATTGCTGGAGACACCGCCGCCGCCGCCGCAGCACCAGGCCATGCTCCCATGTTCCTTCATCTCGACGAAATTGGTGGTGACCATGTTCATCAGGCGCCTGGGTCCCTCGATCACCCCGCCCTTACGGGCAAGGGAACAGGGATCGTGGAAGGTGAAGCAGTCACTCTCCAGGTCCCGGGTCTTGATCCTGCCGGCGCCACGCAGTTCATCGAGCAGTTCCAGGATATGCAACACCCGGAAATTGAACGGCCGTCCGATCAGGTTCGGGCCGTCCCAGCGGATCGCGGTATAGGCGTGTCCGCACTCCGGGCTGATCACGTTCT